>JAGOZX010000006.1 GCA_018058425.1 Sebaldella sp. | reverse complement strand
ATATATATGTGGGCTCTCTATAATAAAAGATATTACACCATCATAGTTTCTTTCATTTGAAAACTCCTTATATAGTGGAGCTGAAACAAAAATATTTTCATAGTCTTTTCTAAATCTAAACTTTATTTCACCATTTTTTTTATAAACAGCTCCCACAAATTCATCTATTGCTTTCTTTTCTCTGCTTTTTTCTACTAATATTTCTAAATTATTCATATTTTTCCCCTTAAAATCAATAATTTAATACATAAAATTTATTTATTAGTTTTTTAAATCAGTTAATTCAGTTAATTTTGTTTAAACTTCTCCAATCTTTCCACCCATACTTACAAAGTCATTCCAAAAATTTGGATATGATTTTCTAACTGCTGAAGCACCAGTTATTATAATAGGATACTTACATTTACTTGAAGCAATTGCTAAAGACATAGCAATTCTATGATCATTCCAAGAATCCACAGTTACTCCACCTTCAAACTCTTTCACACCTTGTATTATCAGAGAATCTCCATCCTCTTCAATCTTAGCTCCTAATTTATTAAGTTCAGTTTTTATAGATGTAATTCTATCTGATTCTTTTATTCTAAGTCTTTCAGCATTTATTATTCTAGTTTCACCCTCACTAAGA
Organism: Sebaldella sp.; assembly: GCA_018058425.1. Classification (GTDB taxonomy): domain Bacteria; phylum Fusobacteriota; class Fusobacteriia; order Fusobacteriales; family Leptotrichiaceae; genus Sebaldella. Next base: position 62,475 of record JAGOZX010000006.1, on the reverse strand, counting down.
GCTGCTAATACTGTTAATGCTGGTCCAATATCAGGACATTGTGAAATATCAATAACTGTTCCCTTTGTCTCACTTGGAAAAACTTTCACTGACTTATCATTAATTTCAAGTTTAGCTCCCATTCTCTGAACTATTTCTATGACTTCTTTATCACCTTGGAGTGAATCTTTATAAATATTTTTACAATTTACCTCTTCTCCTAAAATTCCAGCTACTATCCAAAAAGCTACTTGTGAATAATCACCTTCAACAGTATAATCAAAGCTTTTGTATTTTTGATTCCCTTTTATATCAAAAGACTTATATTCATTATTTATTATTTCTATTCCTGCTAATTTTAGTATTTCCAAAGTTAGATCAATATATCCTTTAGATTCTAAATTATTTTTTATTATTATTTTTGAATCTCCATCAAGTAATGGTAGAGTATATAAAAGTCCTGTTATAAACTGTGAGCTTATATTTCCTTCTACTTCAAAAGTATCAGGCTTAAACTTTCCTTCTAGATATAAAGGAAGTTTCCCATTAGTTGTTTTATAGTCAATTCCCAATTTATCAAAAATTTTATAATAAGTCTCCAAAGGACGTTCAACTAGTTTTCCTTTTCCATCTATTGTCAGTTGCCCATTATCCTGTGTTAATGCCAATGGAATTATAAATCTAATTGTAGATCCTGATTCATTACACTGTATGTAGTTATTTTCTATAACTACTTTCCCAGAGTTTCCTTTTATTTTAAGAAAATTCTCACCTTGTTCAATAACAGCTCCAAAATTTTTCATAATATCAGTTGTTGTTTGAATATCTATCGAAAAATTTAAATTTTCAATATTACTTTCTCCACTTGCTAATGCTGCTGCTATAATAGCTCTATGTGAATAGCTTTTTGATGGTGGTATTCCAATTTCTCCATTTAATTTTGTTGGTATAATTTTTATTTCCACTTTACATCCTCCGTTGTTATTTATCTGTTTTATACAAAAACTCATAAAGATTATTCTGATTTATCTTTAATATTTCATTTTCTCCTAATTTTTTTACCAATATAAAACTCAATTCTCCCTGTTTATTTTTTTTATCTCTTTTCATTATATCGACTAATTTTTCCTCCTCATACTCTGCTGATATTGGAAGATTAAACTGGTTTAAAAGCTTTATTACCCTGTTTGTTGTCCCTAATTCTGTTATTTTTAATTTTTCTCCTATTTCCAAAATCTTTACCATTCCCACAGAAACAGCTTCTCCATGAGTATATTTTTCATAATTATAATACTGTTCTACACCGTGACCTACAGTATGACCAAAATTTAATATCATTCTAAGTCCATGTTCTTTTTCATCTTCTTCTACAACAATTCTTTTTATGTTACATGAATTATACAATATTTCTTCTATTTTTTCCATTACCTCTTGTCTTGTTTTCAAACCTTCTAATAAAGAAAATAGTTTTTCATCATATATACAGCCATATTTTACAACCTCTGCTAATCCGTCAAAAAAATATCTATCTGTTAAAGTCTTTAAAACCTCTGTATCTATTAAAACTATCTTAGGCTGATTAAAGGCTCCCACCAAATTCTTTCCTTCTGGAAGATCTACTCCTACTTTTCCGCCAACACTACTATCTACTTGTGATAAAAGTGTAGTTGGAATTTGTATAAATGGAACTCCACGTAAATATGTTGCTGCTGCAAAACCTGCTATGTCACCTACCACGCCTCCGCCAAAAGCAACAATTAAATCATCTCTTGAAATAGAAGAATTTATTAATTCTTTATATATTTTAGAAACATTTTCTAAATTTTTAGATTTTTCACCAGCTTCTAAAATATAAAAAGTATAGTCATATTCTTTTAAGGCTGATTCTAATGTTTTTTTATAATATTTTTCTACATTAGTATCTGTTATTATAAATAGTTTATTCCCATTATAAATTGTTTTTATATAATCTGATAGTTTTTCTAATAAATTTTTTTCAAAAATAATATCATATGAGTCTTTACCTAAGTTTACATGTAATTTTTTCATTTTCCCACATCTCCAAATCTTTTTTCCATAATTTTATTTACATATACAGAATTGTACTCATCAGATAAAATATCCATCAATAAAACATCATATCTTTTCCCATTTATTTCATGGGCTTTCCTTAATCTGCCAGCATCTTTAAAACCTATTTTCTTATATAAAGCAATTGCTGGAGTATTGTATTCCATCACTTTTAAGTAAACATTTTTAAAGTTTAATAAATTAAAAGTGAAATCTAATAATAGATTTATAGATTCCTCTCCATATCCTTGCCTCCAATGATTTTTACTACCAATCATAATACCTAATTCTGTATTTCTATGTAATAAATCCGACTCATTTAGACCAATGCTCCCAATTACTTCATTAGTCTGAATTAATCTAATAGCAAAGTTATATCCCTTTTTTAATTCCACAAGTGCCTCATTTTCACTTTCCATATCTATAATTCTACTATATAAAGTTGTAGCAATAGTTACCTCTAAATCATTCAGCCAAGTAGTATACTTTGGTATGTCCTCTAAGCTTATTGGACTTAAATAGCACTTTTCACCTACTATTTTTTTATAAAATTCACTCATAATTCAAAATTTCCTCCAAATTTTATATTTTTATGAAATTTTCTCTCTTCTAGTTGTAGATTCAATAAATTCTTTTTTTAATGTCTGAATATCGTTATTTTTTAGAGCATCCTTTATTATATCTAGCTTATTTTCAAATTCTTCTATTCTAGATAACAGGTTTTCTTTATTTCCTAAAAATAATTCAGCCCATAAATCTTCGTTTATCTTAGCAATTCTAGTAAGATCACGATAACTGTCTCCTATAAATTTATTTGTATCATATTTATCGTTATCACTATTAACTAATGATACTGCAATAGCATGTGTTAACTGACTTGTAAAAGCTATTATTTCATCATGTTCTTTAGCTCCTAGATAGTTAATATTTTTAAACTCTAGTTTATTTATTATTTCTTCTAGTATTTTTAGATTCTCTGGTTTATTTTTTTTATCTTCTATAATAATATAATTTGCATTTTTAAAAACATCTATATCAGCATAATCTATACCTCTTTTTTCTCTACCTGCCATAGGATGACCTAATATAAAATCTACATCTTTTCTTAATTTAGGTACAACTTCTAAAAGAATCTTTTCTTTTATTCCAGTTACATCTGTAATAAAACTATCTTTTTTAAAAAAATCATTATTTTCTAAAATAAATGTTTCTAATAATTCAGGATACAAAGATATTATAACTACATCAGATTTTGCTAATGGAATTTCACCACTTTCATAGCCTTCATCTATCATATTATTTTTCTTAGCTTTTAAAAGTGTACTTTTATTATTATCTATACCATATACTTTATGGACTCCCATTTTCTTCAAACCTTCTGCAAATGAACCGCCTATGACTCCCAGACCAACAACTGTTACTGAAATATCTTCTAATTTCATATGATCTCCTACTTTTTTATATTATTCTACCTCTCCCATAAGCTATCTTACAAGAGAGGTATCCATTAAACTATTTAAAAAAATTTTTTCCCAAAAATATTTGCTACACTCTGTACTTCTTTCATTAACTGTTCAAATTTTTCTGGTTTCAGAGACTGTGGCCCATCAGAAAAAGCTTCTTCTGGTTTATGATGAACTTCTACCATTAAACCATGAGCACCAACAGCAACACCTGCATTAGCTAAATCTTTTACCATCCACCATTTTCCAGTACCATGTGCTGGATCTACCACTATTGGTAAGTGTGTTTTGCTTTTTAGCATAGGAACTGCATTTAAATCTAATACATTTCTGTACGCTGTTTCATATGTTCTTATTCCTCTTTCACATAGTACAACATTTTCATTTCCACCAGCCATTATATATTCAGCTGACATAAGCCATTCTTCAATTGTTGCTGATAATCCTCTTTTTAATAAAACAGGAATTTTAGTTTTTCCAACCTCTTTTAATAGATCAAAATTCTGCATATTTCTCGCACCTAATTGTATCATATCTAAATGTGGCCCAAACTCATGAAGCTGAGCAATTGACATTACTTCACAAACTATTGGAAGACCCGTTTCTTCTTTAGCTTTGTGCATTAACTTTATTCCTTCCATTCCTAATCCTTGGAAAGCATAAGGGGATGTTCTAGGTTTTACTACCCCACCTCTTAGCATATTTGCTCCTGCTTTTTTCACAGCTTTAGCTATAGTAATTATTTGTTCTTCATTTTCCACTGAACATGGCCCAGCCATCATTACTAAATCTGTTCCGCCTATTTTTACATTATCTCCTATTTTTACTATTGTATCTTCTGGTTTAAAGTGTCTTCCAGCTCTTTTAAACGGCTCTTGAATTCTTTGTACATCCACCACATATTCAAAAGAACCTACATGTTTGATATCTATAACACTTGTATCTCCAACAAGTCCTAGTATAGTGTATTCTTTGCCAATAGTGGGAAATACCTCTACATTCAGGTCTTCTACTAATTTCTTAATAAGTCTTTCTAATACATCCTTTGGAATTCTTCCGTCTACTTTAACAATCATAATTTCCTCCTAGTTTTTAGTTCGTTTTCTTGTTTTAAAAAAACCCTCTAATACAGTAATAGAGAGTTAGGATATTTTAAACTTAATTTTTTTAGGAATTAATACAAAAAATTGTATATATTTATTTCAAATATTATTTTTATATTTCAAAATAACTACTTTCTATAGACTTGTTTATATTCATTTTCCAAGACTACAAAACCCTACACAATTTTGTTACACTACGTTTAATACCTACTATCCTACTATCCTACTCAGCATTTTTCTGTAAATGCCGCTACTCTTCATAATATATCTGCTATATTAGAATTATACATTTATATTAACACACCTGAACTTGCAATGTCAACAATATCAAAAGCATATTTTATAGAAGTCAATCATAAATAAAACTTATCATTAATTATAGATATCTATGACAAAGGTAAGTATTTTAAAAAAACATATCTTATAAACCTAGTCATATTTAAGTAATAATACTAAAAAATATATTTATAAATCTATTCATATTTAAGTAAAAATTATTAAAGGACCACTTTCCTGGATCCCTCATGCTTAAATAGTAATTATTAAAAGTATCTCCTAAATTATCCCGCCTAAATAGTAAATGTAAGTATAGCCCCACAATCTGTCATCCTGAGAAGCGCAGCGACGTGAGGATCTATAACTATAATGAAAAAATAAATCAACTACAAAAAAAAGTGCCTTCTCAGACACCTTACTCCAATTTATATAAATACTTAAAACATGGCTTTCAATGATAATCCTATTTTATAATCTTCCTGTTTATCCTGCCCTATCCCATATTCTCCTGTTACATATATTCCATATGTCTCTTTTAACTCCACTCCTGCATATCCACTTGTCTTTATACTACCTTTATCTTCTGCTGCCTTGGCTAGTTCATGATACCCATCCTCAATTGAAGTTAAACTTGCCTTTTCTTGAGTATTCATATTTCCTAATTCATACTCATAACCTACTCCTATGTTTCCTTTTACTTTCCAGCTTGAAGTTGAACCAAATTCTTTTTCTCCTTCTAACCTTACTCCTATATTAGGCTTTACACTATAAGCATCGTTACTGTCTACTTTTAAGCTCTCTACTCCACCTTTTTCTTCAAAACTTGGATGCATCATATATCCTAATTCCAATCCTACATAAGGTGTCACTTTCACATTTCTATTTATCTCTAAGTCTTTCCCTAATTCATTTAATGAACTTACTCCATATACATTATAATTTGAATTCAAATCTGATTTTGTCCCACTTGACCAGTTTACACTTCTATCTACATCATGGAAACTTACTCTTCCTAATAAGTCATTTTTTATATTCCATCCATTTACACTATACTTATTATGTAATCCTAACTGAATAGTATCAGCTTGATCCTCATCATTTGTATCCTTCATTTGAAAATCTGTTCTTGTATACCCTAATGAGTACCCAAATTTATGCCTATAAGTTCTCTCGACCTCTCTCAGTGCCAGTACTCCATATGTATCATAATCATATGATTCTACACCGCTTGTATCTTCATTTGTACTTCCTTTTCCTGCTATTATATTTATTTTTACATTTTCTTTTGTATTATTTTCTGAATTTTGTAATATCTCTAATGTGTTATTAAATACTTCGCCTATATTTTGTTCTCTCTGAGTAATATTTGCATACATACTTCCCGATAACTGACTAAAATCATTTCTTAAATCATTCACATCTGTTATCAAATCTAGCTTATCATAAAACTTTAAAGCTTCACCAGTTGCATTTAAATAGCTTCCTTCTATATTCTTAGCAAAACCATCATACCATGCACCTTGCGTGAATTTATCATAATTTATCTTTTCCATCCAAACATCTATTTTCCCCGCTTCATTTGTTACTGGTATAGCGTCAAATGTAAGTGAACCACTTTTTACAGCTATTTCTCCAGTATTTGGTCCTCCTTCTTGCGTCATTGGATCGAATACATTTTCAAACTTATACACTCTTGCATTTGTTCCTTGAGTAAAGTTAGAGTCTATTCCTATTGGCGTGTCCCCAAAATTAAAGCTTGGTGCTATTATACTTACTGTATTTGTAAGTAAAAATCCTGCATTTATATCATTTGGTGCGTATCCTCCTGCTGTTATTTCCTCTATTGTTGGTGCTCTAAAACTTGCTGGGTCTGATTTTATCACTATGTTCATTCCATCTAAATCAAACTTTTCATCCACTTTTATAATACCCGCATTTATTATTGAAGGTGGTGTATAAGCTGGGTCTCCATCTACTATTTGCTCTGATCCTATTGTTCCTGAATTTACTTGTATCAATCCATAGTTTTCCAAAATTGAACTTCCCGACAGTTGTACTCCTGTGCTATCATTCCCATTTATATATATTTTCCCTGTACTTTCATTCACTATCTTTGAATTAGCATTTGCATAAATTCCTATGCTGTCATTTCCATTCATTGTTATTATTCCAGCATTTTTTACAGAAGAGTTTCTTGCTGCTGCTATTCCTATACTATTATCTCCTGATAATGTTATATCTCCTGTATTTCTAACAGCAGAACCTTCTAAATATATCCCTATTGCCTTATTAGAATTTGATGTTATATTTCCTGTATTTAATGTCTCTGTTCCACTTTTATTAGCATAAAATCCTACTGCATCTGCTCCTATTTCTATATTTCCTGTGTTTTTCATACCTTGTACATTTTCTCCATAAAGTCCCACTGCATAACTGTTAGCAAATGGATTTAATGGATCAACTATTACAGAATCTCCTATTTTTATATCTCCACTATTGTCTATACTTCCACCGTTATTATAAATACCAATATTAGAATCTCCTGCATTTGCTATTATACTTGCTTTATTTGTTATAGTCCCACCATTTGTCATATAAACACCTACTGATTTAGAACCAGTCATTGTTATATCTGCACCTAATTCATTTGTAATAAAGGCTCCACCATCTGAATAAGCAAACACTCCGTGATCTCCTACAGTTGATACATTTCTATTTATCAAACTTGATCCAGAATTTAGAACTACCCCAAAACTCTCATCACTTACATTCATTAACATATTGTTATCTATTACTACATTATCAATCGCATAAATTCCTACAGTATTTAATCCATTTAAATTCAATAATCCTGAACTCAAATTTAAAGTTCCAGAGTCTGAGTAAATCCCCACTCCAGCTTCTCCTACATCTATAGTTCCAGAAGATTGATAAACCTTACCACCTTTATTATAGATTCCTATTGAAGTTTTTCCTGAACTTATATCTCCTGAATTATTTATTATGTTATTATTACTTTCATTATAAATTCCTATACTTGGATCTGTTTCAGTACTTGAATTTCCGACAGTTATTGAACCTGTATTATTTATAGTTTGAGCTCCATTTCCTGTTGTGTAAATCCCTATTGATTTATCTCCAGATAAATTAATTGTTCCCTCATTTGAAACTGTAGATGTACTATTTCCTTCTAAATATAGTCCTATTGTTCTTGTATTTGTTCCAGTTATAATTCCTTTGTTCAACATATTATTTCCATCTTTTAGATACATTGCAGCTGAATTATTTCCTGTAGTTATAGTATTTACATTTGTAATATTACTTCCTATACCACTTCCATATAGTCCCACTGAATGCTGACCAAGTCCTATTATACCTTGATTTTCTCCACTAGCCCCATTTACTACATAAATACCTGTGGAATTATCTCCAAATGACATATTCCCCTTATTAGTAGCTTCTTGATTTAGTACTTCTCCATTTATTGTTACTGGAAGACCTCCTGCATAAGCCCCATTTAAAGCTATTCCTATCATATTTGATCCAGTTGATATTATGTTAGAATTACTACCTAATAATACTGCTGAATTATTTCCTGCTACAAATGTTCCGCCTTCTCCTAAAATAGAAGTATTATCATAAAACAAAGTATCGTTAGCTATATTTTGTAAAACATATTGTGATCCTGCTGTGGAATTTACATTAAAATTTTGATCATAATAAGCTGTTCCTACTTTATTTATAACTACAATTCCAGTTCCATCTATATTTACTGTTCCAGTTCCAGAAAGAGACGAATTATCTAAATATATTCCTACTGAATTATTTCCTTTTAAATTTAATTCTATATCAGTTAAGTATGTATTTGTATTTTTGGCATATATTGCTACCCCATCTTCTCCAACTGTTATTCTTGATCCACCTGCTGTTGAATATGAACTAATACTTGCTTTATTTGAGTATATTCCTATACCACCCTTTGAAGCACTTACATCTATATCTGAATTATCCCCTATATTTATAGAAGAATATGCACTACTTCCCACAGTTGAATTTTCATTCCCATAAATTCCAATAGCTTTTTCTCCAGCATTTGCTGTTATCTTTCCATAATTATTAATAGAAGCATTTGTGTAATTGTATGGGTTATCAGTAGGGTCTATATATGTTTCTGAATATATCCCTATTCCTTTATCACCTATTTTAATTTCTCCTATATTATGAGCATTACCTCCTGTAGTAAAAAGACCTATTCCATTATTACCTGACATATTTATAAGACCTTCATTTGAAATTTGTGCTCTCTTAGCATATATTCCTATTGAGTTTGCTCCTTTTAAATCTATTGTACCAGCATTATTACTTTGAATCTGTGTATAATCATTATAGTTAAAGCTTTGCCCTATTCCTACTTGTCCATCTTCTGTTCCACTTAAAGTCACTCCTGAACTTATAGAAATCCCTGATTTACCTATATCCATATTTCTATATGTTTTATCACCTGTTGTATTATTTTTATCTATATTTGAATCAGCATCCATTACTAAAGTTGATTGAAATAATTTCGATTTTCCAGATCCTGTAAATGACATTCCAGAAATACCAGATAAATTTGATAAATCACTCAAGTTAACTTTAGCACTTTTTATAGCCATATTATAGCTATTCTGATCTGTAATTATATTTAAATTTCCATTTGTTGTATCTATAATACTTGATAAATACGTGGGAAGATTTACAGGATCTCCATAATTAGCTCCCTCATAATAAAGAGCTATTGCTCCATTTTCCATACTTGCATTTACATCACTAGTTAAAGTCAATTTTCCTAATAATCCACCATAATAAGGATTATATTTTTGAAAAAAGAAACCAAAAGTATCCTTTCCACTGGCCTTTACTTCTGTTGTACCACCTGAAGTAAAAGAACCTAGACTTACATTTCCACCTTTTGAATATATAACTGTTCCATTATCACCAGTTACTTCTAACCTATCCGTATTTATTATTGTATTAGAGGATACATCTTGATAACTACCATTAACATATCCGTTGTTTCCTCCAGCATATACACTCACAGTATTTGCCCCTGTGGAAGTTATATGATCTGATTTTGAAGTTATAGCCAGTCCGACATTGTAGATAGCTGTTGAATAATCACCATTCATTTCTATATTCCCCATATTTAAACCTGTGCTATCTACATTTCCAGAGGAATTTTGTAGAATATAACTGGTTAAAGCTAATCCAACACTTCCATAATTATAGCTAGATGAACCATTTGTGTATACGTATTTTGAAGAATTATTTTTTATATCTGCATAATTTTCAAAACTACCTCCAGTAGATATAGCCACCATTCCTTGAGCACCTGAACCTATATTTATAGGCATATAGTTTTTTATCATTGTATTATAAGTTCCTGCTGCTATAGCATTTTGTACTCCTGCTTCTATTGGAACTATCGAATTCGCTGTACTGCTCTCTATTATTGCATTTCCATAAGAAACGTTTATTATTGAACTTTGCTTTGAATTTGGTCCAAATTCTACTGATTGTAAGAAAGTATCATTTACTTTTAGATCCATTGATTTTTCTGTACTTTCTTGCGTTTCTCTTGAAATTGCTGGTGTATTAGTACCATCTATTAGTATATTCATATTTTTAATGTTATCTGCCAGTGAGTTTCCTGTCATTGTCACTGCTCTTTGAATATATAACCCTGCATTTTTCACTCCTTGAAGTGTTATTAATCCATTTGAACCATCTATATTTATATTAGAATTGACATAACCACGACTTCCATAAACATCACTTCCTATTTCAACTGCTCTACTTCCTTCACCTGTCATTAATATATTTCCTGTCTTTACTGTTACTGGTTTTACTACTGGATCAATTGATAGAAATATACCTACTCCTCCAGTGCTTCCCTGATAACTTCCTGTATTTAATTCAACAATTATGTTTCCTGAGTTAATTAGTTGCCCTGCTTGAGTATATGTAGCAGAACCTCTTTCTAATTGCATTGCTATACCGCTTTGTCCCGATTGAGTTCCATTTTTAATAGTAATCGTTCCACTATTTTCCATAGTTGCAGTTGTTGTGGGATTAGCTGTCATACTTGATAAATTAAGACTCATTCCTATTAAAGATGTTGAGCTACCAGTACCTGTTGTATTATTTGCTTCCAAATTTAGATTTCCTGAAAATAAAGCTTTTGTATCTGTATTTGCATAATATGGTCTATAACTTAAAAAACCCCATTGATTATATGTCGGTCCATCAGTCATTGTCATATTCCAGTTACCTTTTATTTCATAATTTCCATTTGTACCTATATTATGTGCCGCAAATTGATTTGAGTAACCTGTATGTGTATATGATGGAGCACTTGTTCCTGTATACGCACCATTTGCATATGATGTCGATCCAGTCACAGCTATAGTATTTGTCTTTCCATCTAATGCTAAAGTTGTTCCACCTGTGGATTCTACATTTAAATTTTCAAATATTTTATTACCTGAAGTATAATAAGCAACCGAAGAAGAATATCCGCCTATTGCCTTAGCTTGATAAGAATTTTGACTACTAAAATATGGTGTACTTGCATTAGGAGTACCTGGAAATGTAATATCTGTGTAAGTAAAAATAGGTGCGGTTATTTGTGGAGCTACTAGTGGATTTATATTTATGTTTATTACTGGTTCATTTATTGGAGTAATATTCAGATCTAGTTTATCTCTAGTGATTCCACTTACTGGTATTACCATTCCTAAGTCTATTTTTTTAGCCTCTCCTGGAACAATACTTCTCACACTTTCCTTGTTCCCGCCTCTATGACTGCTATTATAGAAACCACTAAAAAATACCTGCCATTCCAAATATTCTGGTTTTATAATATAATCTGACTGCATATACAAATCTTTTAACTCTTGATTTCTTTTATTTAATACATCTTCTATTAATTTATAATTTTTATCATTTGATTTTCCAGATTCTATATTTTTTGTCATATTATTATAAAGTTTATCGTATTTAGATTCTATTGAATTTTTTGCATCTGCAAATGCTACTGTTAACGAATTTAACGCTAAAAGCATTATTAGTTTCTTATTTTTTTTCATTTTTTTCTCCTTAAAATTCCATATATTTATTTCATTCATTTTATAACTTTAACTTCACTACAAATCCAATAAATTTCTCTTTATAAAATATTTGATTCTGTGCTCTAATACAACCATTCTATTGTATGTTTAAATATTTTACACCCTGTAAATTAAAATGTCAACATCTTTCATATCAGACAATACAAGAGATCAATAAAAACCTCACCCTCAGAGATTTTTCTAAATAATTATCAATGATTTATTTAACTTAATAAAAGTATTTTCTAATTAATATCATATCCTATTACAATTATAGACACTTTTAGAGATTTTTTTTATTCTTATACTAAATAAATACACTAAATTAATAAAATATTTCATTAATTGTATAAAAAGTATAAATCTTATCACTATTAAATTAAATATAAGAATCTTTTGTTATATTTGTTTTATCAAATTTCCCTATTAACATTCTTAAATAAAAAAGAAGCCTCTCTCACAAGGCTCCAATTTTATTTTTTATTCATTTGACTTAACTCTTTTTCTGCTTTTTCTATAACTTCATTCATCTTAGTTTCATTTCCCTGTTCATAGTAAATCTGGGCAATTAAATTATATGAATCTTTTATATAATCATACTTTTGCTCTTTTTTATACTTTGGAATAGCTTTTTCAAAATATTCTACAGCTTTAGTATAATCTTTTTTCTCATAATAAGCATAACCAGCACCATAAAAATTTTCTCCATCATTTGAATCATATTTAGTTCCCAATAAATAATTTTCTAGAGCTAAGTCTACTTTATTTTGTGAACTATATAAATATCCTAATTCACTATATGCAAAACCTAGTTTTCCATCTTCAGATACTGCCTGCTTCAAAATTTCTTCTGCTTTATCAAATTGATTTAGCTCTATATAATAATATCCCATTCTAGCATGATAAAAAGCTTTATTTTTACTGTCTTTATTTGCATTTTGTTCTAAATAAGTGATTGCCTCTTCTATTTTCCCACTTTTAGCCATTTTATCTGCTGTTTTAGCTATTTCAACTGAATTATTATTACTACATGATACGAACAAAATCAATATCAATCCAAATATTATTTTTTTCATTTATATTCTTCACTCCTTTTCAATTCTATAACATTATTTTATATTATATTAGAACAAAAGTCAAAAAGTCTTAATCTCATCTAAGTAAAATCCAATACTTGTAATTTAAATTCGAAAGAATTCTCTTTACATTTATATACGTACAAATTTGCCATTAGGAATATCCTTATAAATACAATCTTTAATTATAAATCCCCTGCATTTTTTTAGCTTTATTATCATAATCTATTATCGCTCTTATTATTTTATTCATATAAATAATTATTTTTAGTAATATTATTTTCTAAACTATTCTAGCTAAACCCATTAAACATAGTAAAAAAATCATATTATATAATTTTTTTCATTCTATCATCTTTTCAAATAATGCTACCCCACTCCTACCATATAAATTATTAATGATAGGATAAGTATTAAATATTTTTACTATATCTAAAGTAATGATATAATTGGAGTAATAATTATCAATTTAATTTTTTATTATTTTTAGATAAAGATTATAAAATTTGAAACTATTCTGGGAGGATGAATATGAAAAAACTATTTTCAATATTAGCTGTGGCTATGTTAGCTTTTGTAGGCTGCGGTAAAAAAGCAGAAGAACCAAAATCTGCTGCTGATAAAACAGTAATTAAAGTGGGAGTTATAGCTCCATTAACAGGCGATGTTGCTCAATATGGTAACTCTGCTAAAGAAGGAATTCAGCTTAGAATTGATGAAATAAATGCTGAAGGTGGTATTAACGGGAAAAAAATAGAATTGATTATTGAAGATGATAAAGGTGATGCACAAGAAGCAATTAATGCTTATAAGAAATTAACTGCTAAAGATAAAGTAGATGTTGTTTTAGGCGCTGTGACATCTGGACCATCAAATGCTATTGCTGTTATAAGTAATACTGACAAGGTTCCTATGATTACACCAACTGGAACAAGCCAAGATATTACTCTTAGTAAGCCTTACATATTTAGAACTACTTACACAGATCCATTTCAAGGTGGAGTTATGGGAAGATATGCTGCTAAAAAAGGATATAAAAAAGTTGCTATAATGACTAATACATCTAGCGATTACTCTACTGGACTTGCAAAATCTTTTAAAGAAGAAGCTGAAAAAGCTGGTATACAAGTAGTAGAAGAAAAATATACTACAGATGATAAAGATTTTAAATCTATATTGACTAATATAAAAAATGCTGGTGTTGAAGCTATTTTCGTTCCAGATTACTATAATACTATTGGACTTATTGCTACACAAGCTAAAGAATTAGGAATCACTTCTCAATTCTTAGGTGGAGATGGATGGGATGGAGTACAAAACAACTTTGCTGCTGCTACTGAAGGTGCTTTATTTGCAAGTCAATATGCTTCTGATGATACTAGTGAAATAGTACAAAACTTTATAAAAACATATAAAGCAAAATATAGTAAAGATCCAGATTTATTTGCTGCACTTGGATATGATACAGGTTCAATCTTGATAAATGCTCTTAAAGGAGCTAAAGATTTAACAGGTGATGGTATAAAAGATGCACTTAAAGGAACAAATTTAGATTTAGTTACTGGAAAAATGAGTTTTGATGAAAATAACGATCCTAAAAAAATAGCTACAATTATTGAAGTTAAAGGTGGAAAGTTAATATTAAAAGAAAAATCTGAATAATAAATGTTTTTAGTATTCATATTAGAAGATAGCCTAGCTATCTTCTTTTATACTTTTTAAAATGAGGTGAAATTATAACGTGAATAATTTACAAATTTTCTTAGAGCAAACTATTAATGGTATACAGGTAGGTAGTATTTATGCATTAATCGCTCTTGGTTATACAATGGTTTATGGAATTGTAAAATTAATTAACTTTGCACATGGAGATATTATGATGGTGGGAGCCTACACTACTTTTCTTGCTATTACTGAATATAATATCCCATTACCTATTGCAATTATTTTATCAATGATTATTTGTGCTATTTTAGGTATTATTATTGACAGACTAGCGTATAAACCGCTTAGAAATTCTCCAAGAATATCAGCATTAATTACTGCAATTGGAGTAAGTTTTTTATTAGAAAGTGTCTTTTTATTATGGCAAGGAGCAACACCAAAAGTAATCAACCAAGATAAAATTCCTTTTTATCTATCTAGCCAGACTATTTCTTTAGGGTCTTTTAAAATTAGTTATTTAACTGTTGTGACTATTCTTACCACAATATTTTGTATGCTTATATTAGACTTTTTTATAAAAAAGACGAAATTAGGAAAAGCTACAAGAGCAGTTTCAGAAGATCATGGTGCTGCTCAATTAATGGGAATAAATGTTAACTTCACAATTGGACTTACATTTGCCATTGGTTCAGGATTAGGTGCCTTAGGTGGAGTTTTATATAGCCTTACATATCCAAATATAAACCCTTATATGGGAATGATGCCAGGCTTAAAAGCCTTTATAGCAGCTGTATTTGGCGGAATTGGAAGTATCCCCGGTGCCATGTTAGGCGGCTACATTATGGGATTAATAGAAAATTATTCTAAAGCGTACATATCATCTACTTGGGCAAACGCAATTGTCTTCGGAGTCTTAATACTTATTCTTGTGTTTAAGCCAAATGGTTTATTTGGTAAAAATACTAAAGAGAAAGTCTAGGTGATATTATATGAAAAATAGTATTCGTTTTCAAACATATGTTTTAAGTGTTGTTCTAATTTTTTTACTCTACTTTGCACTGTATTTTACTTTAGGTAGTGATCCCTACTACTCTACTATTATTATAAATATATTGATATATATTTTATTTGCAGTAAGTTTAAATATGACTGTTGGTATTATGGGACAGCTTAGTTTAGGCCATGCCGGTTTTATTGCTATAGGTGCATATGGAGGAGCTTACTTTACTAAACTTATGATGGCTTCACAGCTGCCAAGTTTACTACAACTAATTATTTCATCACTTATAGGAGGAATTATAGCTGGTATATTTGGATTATTAATAGCTATACCTACTTTAAGACTAAAAGGTGACTATCTAGCTATTATTACATTAGCATTTGGTGAGATAATCAAATTTACACTACAAAATTTAGATTTTTTAGGTGGAGCATCAGGTATGAAGAGTATTCCTATACTTGATACTTTCACTAATGTCTATTGGATTGTTGTTATATGTGTTATTCTAATCACTATGCTGCTTACATCAAGACAGGGAAGAACTATGCTTTCTATTCGTGAAGATGAGATAGCAGCTGAAAATATAGGTATTTCTACTAATCGTGTAAAATTATATGGTTTTGCTATGTCAGCATTCTTTGCAGGTATTGGTGGCTCTCTTCTAGCGCACAATATTAGTATTTTACAACCTGCTAAATTTAGCTTTGTATTCTCTATTGATATTTTAGTAATGGTTGTATTAGGAGGACTTGGAAGTATTACTGGAGCAAGTATTGCTGCAACTATTTTAACAGTATTAAATGAAGTACTTAGACAATACTCTGAATGGAGATACTTTATATATGCATTAGCACTTATACTTATTATGATCTTTAGACCAACAGGTATATTAGGAACAAAAGAATTTACAATAAGTGGATTTCTAAGAAAAATTAAAAATAGAACTAAGAAAAGTGAATTAGGAGGATAATTCATGGCTTTATTAAAAACTGAAAATTTAGGTATCTCCTTTGGAGGACTTAGAGCTGTTGATGATGTTAACATTGAAATAAACGATTACGAATTAATAGGATTAATCGGTCCAAATGGTGCAGGAAAAACTACATTATTTAATTTATTAAGTGGGGTCTATAAACCTACTGATGGAAATATATATATAAATGATCAAAGCATAATAAAGTCTACTACACCACAAATAGTTGCTTTAGGTTTTGCAAGAACATTTCAAAATATTCGATTATTTAAAAATCTATCTGTTATAGATAATGTAAAACTTGCTTTAAACAGCAGTATGAAATACTCTTCTTTAGAAGGTATCTTTAGACTGCCTAGGTACTGGAAAGAAGAAAAAGAAACTACAAACAAAGCATTAGAATTTCTAAAGATTTTTGATATGGATATTCATGGTGATGTTATTGCTGGAAACCTTTCATATGGTCAGCAGAGAAAATTAGAGATAGCAAGAGCTTTAGCTACTAATCCTAAACTTTTATTACTTGATGAACCAGCAGCTGGTATGAATCCACAAGAAACTAGAGAATTAATGGAGACTATACAGCTAATAAGAGATAAATTTAAAATTTCTATTTTACTAATAGAACATGATATGGATTTAGTTATGGGAATCTGTGAGCGTTTATATGTTCTAAATTTTGGAAAAATAATTGCTAAAGGAACACCTACAGAAATCCAAAATAACCCTGAGGTTATAACTGCTTATTTAGGAGAATAAATTAGGAGGAAAATAAGTGTATATTTTAGAAGTAAATGATTTAAATGTTTATTATGGTGCAATACATGCTATAAAGAATATATCGTTTGAAATAAAAAAAGGTGAAATTGTTACTTTAATTGGAGCTAATGGTGCTGGTAAGACATCATCATTACATGCTATTTCTGGACTTTTAACACCTAAATCAGGTGAAATTTCATTAAATGGACTAAATATCGTAAATAAAGATGCTCATAAATTAGTTGGTCTTGGCATGGCTCATGTTCCTGAGGGAAGAAGAATTTTCACTAACTTAACTGTATTAGAAAATTTAGAAATGGGTGCCTTCATTAGAAATGACAAAGATAAAATAAAAAAAGATTTAAATAATGTTTTTGAGATGTTCCCAAGACTTGCTGAAAGAAAAAAGCAATTAGCAGGAACTATGAGTGGCGGTGAACAGCAGATGCTTGCTATAGCAAGAGCATTAATGTCACGTCCGGAACTTTTATTAATGGACGAACCTTCTATGGGATTAGCACCTATATTAGTACAAGAAATATTTAAAACTATTGAAAAAATAAATAAAGAAAATGGAGTTACCATTTTATTAGTAGAACAAAATGCTCACATGGCTTTATCAATTGCTAACAGAGCTTATGTTCTAGAAACAGGAAAAATAATTATGTCAGGTAATGCCAGTGAATTAGCTAACAATGAAGAAATAAAAAAAGCTTATTTAGGCGGATAATAAATTAAAACTCTTCTAGAATTATTTTCATGCAGCTATGAGAATAAATATAGAAGAGTTTTTTTGTTATTTATAATTTTTTATGAGTAGATATCTTATTTTACGTTACAGCTTTTATAGTTAAATCTTTTAGCTGTAATGCCTTATCTTTATTTTTAGAAAGTACTCCTAAATAGAGTAATTCTATAATAAATAACTGAGATATTCTTTCTGAAAACGATCCAGTTTCTGAACGTACATCATTATATCCATTCACTAAAATATGATCTGCATACTTTGTAATCTCAGTGTTATCATTATTAGTTATTACAATAGTGTCAGCTCCCCTTGCCTTTGCACTTTTCATTGATTCAATCACTTCTTGAGTTTCACCAGTTTGAGAAATTCCTATAACTAAGTCATTTTTTCCTGAAATAGAGGCAGCCATTTTAAATAAATGTGAGTCAGAATGAGCTGCTACACTTTTACCAATTCTTAAAAATTTATATTTTGCATCTTGAGCTGTTAGATTAGAATATCCAACACCTATAAATTCAATATGCTTTGCTGTATTAATAAGATTTATGCAATTATCAAATACTTCATTATTTATTAAACTAAGTGTGTCTTTTAAAACATTAAATGAATTATTATAAATATTTTCTGCTATTGTATTATAATTTTTATCAGATAATATATCTATCTTATGTCTTGTTTTCTGTTTTTTCTTACTCATGGTACTTATCAATGAAATTTTAAATTCATTATATCCTTTAAAACCAATTTTTTTACAAAATCTAATTATTGTTGCTTCTCCTGTATTAGATTCATTAGAAAGCTCTTTTATACTCATAGAAATAACTTTTTCTGGATTTTTTTGAATACAGTCTAATATTTTCTTTTCAGAATCAGTAAAACTCTTTTTTAAACTTCCAATTTTATTAAATAAATTATTTTCTAATACTTCTGCCATTATTTTCTCTCCTATATTCCCTTAATATAAACTCTCTCTTGATATTAGTTAAGAGAGAGTTTATAATATTTCTATCTTCTATCAAGAGAAAATTCTATTCCTCCAGCTAATTCATTATTTCCAGAATAATCATATTTTCTGTTTAAATAATTTAAATGTCTTGTTTGATCATCAATTACATTATAGCTAATGTAAGGATTAACTATTAATTTTCCTATACTTGTATCAAATGTATGTGTATATAAAACTTTTGGGGCCACATAGAACCCATTATTTCTTTGATTATCTCCTGTAAATTTTTCCCATTGATTATATATGTTTAAATCAAGTCCAAAACCATAATATCTTGGTGACTTATAAGTTAGAAAAGCTATATAATTTAAATATACTGAGTTATCTCCCTCAGAACTGGTATCTTTAGTATCTGTAGCTTTTCTCCAATGATTATTTAGTGAAATTCCATAAGACACTCCTCCAAATTTCCCACTTACTATTGGTCCTCCCATTTCTATATCAAAGTCTCCACCCCAACCAGCAGTTCCTTGATCTTTATAATCCCTTGTATAGTGATCTTTATCATTATAATATACAACTCTTGGAGTAATCTCTCCATGTTGTCCAAATATCTTAAATGAAATTACTGTTCCAAAATATCCTTCATACCCTTGACCATCTCTTAGTTTTACTGGAATTAGCCCATCTAAATATCCAATACCTATTTCGTCAGCATTCCCATATTTAAATCCTAACATAAATTCTAAATCTTTGCTACCTAATTTATATTGTTTCATGAAATTAAAATCAGTATCCCATATAGCACCACCAAAATCATCACTAGGATTTAAAAAATCATGTCTAATTACATTAAAATTAAACTTTAGTCCCTTCATCTCATCATCTAGTGATAATGTTCCTGACAGGTCATTTACAAGATGTGTGTACTCTAATTTTGAATCCTTCATGTTCCCCTTACCATATTCAGACTTAAATTTTATATCTTCAAAGTCATCTGCAAAGGTAAAAGTTGATATTGCAGTTATTATTGCAGTTAAAAGTAATAATCGTTTCATTCTGTTCCTCCTATTTTCATCATTTCTTTATTATGAAAATTAGTATACTATTTAACTAATTAGAAAATATTTTATTATTCTGATTTACTAAATATAGTTTTCTATCATTTAATATTATAAAGAAATTCTTCATCTAGCATATTATCATGATTTCAGCGATTATTCAATTCCATTATTAAAAAATTATTTAAAAAATTATTTATCAATAATTTTTATGTTACTAATGTGTTACATATGTTATTTTTAAATTACAAAAGGACTTACCTCTTAGCGCAATAAGTCCTTTTACTTTATATATTAAATTTCGTATTTTTCACGTATTTTGTTTTTATAAATTTCTGCCTGTGTTCCATATATAACTTGGATACCTTTTCCTGAACGAATAACTCCTTTGGCACTTAATTCTTTCCATTTTTCATCATTTGCCACTAAAGTTTCATCTTTAACTGTGACTCTTAATCTAGTAATACAAGCATCTATGTTCTTCAAGTTTTTCACTCCTCCTAGAGCTTCCACTATACCTGTTATTAATTTATCTTCTCCTACCTTACTTTGATAATCCTTTTTTGTATAAAGTTTATTCTCTGCCCCTTCTCTTCCTGGAGTTGCATAATTAAACTTAATAATCATAAATTTGAATACATAATAATAAACTACCGCATAAACAGGCCCTAATATTAAAATCCATTGATATGATGTCTTAGCCATACCTTGAAGAAAACCAAAGAAAGTCAAATCAATAAGCCCACGAGAGAATGTTATTCCCACCGCTACATTTAGCATATACATAAGCATATATGATAATCCTTCTAAAAGTGCATGTATTAAGTATAATGGAGGGGCTACAAATAAAAACGTAAACTCTATTGGCTCTGTTATACCTGTTAAAAATGAAGTTAATGCTGCTGATAATAAAATTCCTTTTACAAATTTTTTATTTTTAAAATCTGCTGTTTTATACATCGCTAAAGCTGCTGCTGGTAATCCAAACATCATAGGTAAAAATCCACCTGTCATTGTTCTTGTTGCTGATGCACTAAAATGTTTTACACTTGGATCTGCTAACTGAGCAAAGAATATCTTTTGTCCTCCTTCTACCATTTGTCCAGCTACCTCTTGAACTCCCCCAAGAGGTGTATACCAAAACAATGGATATATAGCATGGTGTAATCCAAAAACATTTAATAATCTCATAGAAAACCCATATAAAAAAGTACCAAAATAACCCATTGATGAGAATGCTTCTCCAGCTCTCACTATTCCTTTAAATACTATAGGCCAAAAGAATGGAAATAAAAATGCTACTGGAATAAAAACTATCATTGTCATTACTGGTACTAATCTATTTCCACTAAAAAATGCTAAATAATCTGGTAAAGCTACATTAGAAAATTTGTTAGTTAGTAATGCTGAAACAATACCACAAATTATTCCTCCAAATACTCCTGTTTGAAGTGTAAATATCCCTAGCTCTCTTGTGTATAGACTAGCTAATCCTGCTGCTTGTCCCGCACTTTTCCCAGCTGCTATAAAAGCTTCAGATGTTACATTTTCAGGACTAAGTCCTTGGAATCCTAATATTGTACTTATTACTGTATGAAAAAGTAAAAAACCTAATACAGCTGATAGAGCTGCTGTTTCTTTATTGATATTTGCTAATCCTATTGCAATACCCACTGCGAATAGTAATGGTAAGTTTCCAAATACAAATGATCCTGCATTTGAACATAATACCAAGAAATAATTCATTGGCTGTCCTGGTTCTAAAAATCTTAAGTTATAAGTAGATATTAAAGTTGGGTTTGTAAAAGCTCCACCCACTCCTAATAATGTCCCTGCCATTGGTAAAACTGCTATTGGCAGCATAAAAGCTCTTCCTATTTTCTGTAGAATAGAAAATATACTCTTCATAAATCTCCTCCTATTAAATTCCTTTTATTCTTTCAATAAAATCCTTAGTTATCAGCTGAGGTCTTGTTATTGCCCCACCCACAACTACACACATTACTCCCATTTCTAATACTATTTTTGCTTTTTCCGGAGTATCTATCTTTCCTTCTGCAATTACTGGTACTTTTACGTTTTCTAATATTTCTTTTAAAAACTTAAAATTTTCATCAGCAATATTTTGGTTTCTTGTACTTTCAGTATACCCATGAAGCGTTGTCCCTACAAAATCAAATCCTATTTTTTCAGCATTTTTTGCTTCTTCTAAAGTTGCAATATCAGCCATAAATAATTGATTTGGATATTTTTCTTTTATTTCTTTAAAAAAGTCATTTATTTCAACTTTATTTGGTCTTGCTCGTAGTGTCGCATCTAAAGCTATAATTTCTACTCCTACACTAACTAGATCATCAATCTCTTTTAGTGTTGGCGTAATATATACAACAGAATCCGCATACTCTTTTTTTATGATTCCTATAATTGGTAAATCAACTGTCTTTTTTATCTCTTTTATATCCTCTACAGTATTTGCTCTTATACCAGAAGCTCCTCCTTCTTTAGCGGCTAATGCCATTCTTCCCATTATAAACGAACTGTGAAGCGGCTCATCTTCTAAAGCTTGACATGAAACTATAAGTTTCTTTTTTAATATTTTTTCAATCTCTCTTCTATCCATTTCCTCTCCTTCAGGAATTTTTGCTCCATTTTTTTAAATAAAAACGAAATTTCACTCCAATAAAGTTATACCATATTTAAAAATTTTGTCAACATTAATTTTGAAAATAATTTTTGAATCTTTTATAATAAATATTTATTTCAAAAAAAAGTAAAAAAGACATGGAAATATTTCTAAATTCCGTGTCTTTTTCTATTTTTTTACAGTTATCTAATACTATTTTTTAGTCCTTATTTATTTATATATTATCTTCTATCAAGAGAAAATTCTATTCCACCAGTTAACTCTTTATTTCCTGCGTAATCAAATTCTTTGTTCAAGTAATTCAGGTGTCTATCCTGTTCATCTACTACATTATAACTAACATATGGATTTATTGTTAACTTTCCTATACTAGTATCAAATGTATGTGAATATAAAAGTTTTGGTGCTACATAAAAACCATTATTTCTCTGATTATCCCCTGTAAGTTTTTCCCACTGATTAAATACATTTAAATCAAATCCAAAACCATAAAATCTAGGAGAGTTATAAGTTAAAATAGCAATATAATTTAAGTATACTGAATTTTTCCCGTCAGATAGTTCATTTTTTTTCGTATCTGTTGCCTTTCTCCAATGGTTATTTAGTGAAAGTCCGTAAACTATTCCTCCATACTTTCCTGTTACTATTGGACCACCTACAGCTATATCAAAGTCTCCACCCCAACCTGCTGTACCATCATTCTTATAATCTCTTGTATAAAAGCCTTCATCATTATAGTATACAACTCTTGGAGTAAGTCCTCCATGCTGTCCAAATAATGTAAATGGTATTACAGTACCTAAATATGCTTCGTATCCATGACCATTTAGTTGTTTTAGAGGAACTAATCCATCTAAATATGTAACAGCTAAGTTATTAGAATTTCCATATTTAAAACCAAATACAAAATCTAAATCTTTTTCTCCCAATTTATATGCTTTCATGAAATTAAAATCCGTATCCCATGTATTACCACCAGGTTCATTATTTGAATCTAAAAAATCACGTCTAGTAATATCAAAATTAAATATTAAACCTTTCCATTCGTCATCCAATGATATTGATCCGCTTAACTCATTTACAAATTGACTATATCTTTTACTTGAATCATCTAAATTACCTGTTCCATACTCAGATTTAAATTTTATATTTTCTAAATTATCTGCATATGTAAGAATAGAAACTGTTGCCATTAACGCTGTTAAAATTATTAATTTTTTCATATTATTCCTCCTATTTTTTTCCTTATAATATTATGTCAGTTAAATATTCTTTATATCTTAAACTATTGTACTTAAATTTATAAAAAATAGCAACTATTTATCTTAAATTTCTTTGTATTTTTATCCTTTTTAGATAGAACTATTAATTCTAAAAAATAAAACTGTGAAATTAGTATTTAATTTACATTTTTTAGATTGACTGTTCAGTTTAAGAATAAAAAAATAAGAAAATTGATAATCTTTATATATTCCCTAAAGTAAAGACGATTTTTTTAATAGGTATTATCCTAATAAACTAGAAATAGGAAAATGCTGTAGTCTTATTAAAATGCCACAGCATCTCCTTATCTATTGTATAATACTGACTTTACTATTAATTATGCCCAACGATACGATGTGGCACATATGGAGCTTCCATATACATTATTTCTTCTGATGTTAATTTAATTCCTAGTGAAGATACTGCATCTTCTAAATTTGAAATTTTTGTGGTTCCTATAATAGGAGCTGCCACTGAATCCTTTTGTAATAACCAAGCCAAAGCTATTTGTGTACGAGGGACTCCTCTTTTTTGTGCTATTTCTGCAACACGTTCCACTACTAATTTATCAGCATCAGCTGTTGATCCATATTTTGAAACTGCTATCTGATCACTCTCAAAACGTTTAGTTGTCTCTGACCAGTCACGAGATAAACGTCCTGAAGCTAACGGACTATAAGGTGTACTTGCAATTTTTTGATCCTTACAAAAAGGTAACATTTCTCTTTCTTCTTCACGATAAATAAGATTATAATGATTTTGCATAGAAACAAATCTTGTCCAATTGTTTTTCTCTGCTACATTTAATGCCTTTTGAAACTGCCAGGCATACATAGCAGAAGCTCCAATATATCTAGCCTTTCCTGCCTTCACAATATCATGTAGGGCTTCCATTGTCTCTTCAATTGGAGTGTTATAATCCCAACGATGAATGATGTATAGATCCACATAATCTGTATTCAAACGTTTCAAACTCTTATCAATCTCACTCATGATTGATTTTCTTGAAAGGCCGCTACCATTTGGACCTTCATGCATTTTCCCATGCACCTTTGTAGCAAGAACGACTTCATCACGTTTTGCAAAATCTTTTAATGCTTTCCCTATAATCTCTTCACTTCTTCCAATAGAGTATACATTAGCTGTATCAAAAAAATTAATTCCCAGCTCAAGAGCCTTTTTTATGATCAGTCTACTTTCTTCTTCATTAAGCACCCATGGATGAGTTGGCCATCTTTCGGCATCTCCAAAGCTCATACACCCAAGACAGATTCTTGATATATCCATTCCCGTGTTTCCTAATTTAACATATTCCATTAAAGTTACCTCCTTGAAATAAATATTGTTCATAAAATTAGTATATCATCTGGAATTAACTCCAAGTCAAGTTTTTTATAAGTTTTTTCAATACTATAAATAATTGATAAATTTAAGTATTTGCAATTATTATTTAGTTTACTATTTAAAAGAAATCATTGCAGTTGCTCTACCTGACTTCTCTTTATCTCTTCTAAAAGAATGAAATTTTTCTTCCATAGTACTCTCATTAGATATTATAATATTTTCTTCTGGAATTCCCATTCTAAGAGCAATTATTTTATTAAACATTATATTATCAAAATAATATTTCTCTTTTTCATCACAATAAGAAAAAGATTTTTCTATTATTTCAGAATCAAATTTCTCTGAAAACTTTTCATAAAAATCCAATCCAACTTCATAATCTTTTTTTGCTATTCCAATTCCTAAAGCTAGTAATATATCTTTTGGTTCTGATCCAAATCTATCTTTCATAGAAGTAATTAAGCTTTTTTGCATCTCTTTATATGTTCCAGGCCATCCAGAATGTGCCACTCCAATTACTTTATTTTTAATATCAAATGAAAATATCGGTAAGCAATCAGCATAGAATGTAAATAAAGCTACGTCTTTTCTATTACTTATAAAAGCATCTATTCCGTTATAAACATAATTAGTTACATGTTCATCTATTATTTTCACATTATTGGTATGTGTCTGATGCGACATTACCACTTCTCTATCTAATAGTCCAATTTCACTTAAAAGATTTTCTCTATTTTCTTTTTGATCATCATCACTAGGACAATAATCTGACATATTTCCTAAAGATTTTTTTGAATATACTGCAATAATTCCATTTTTTTCAAATTCTTCAATTATATAATAATCTTTCATCTCTTTAAACATCACAGTCACCTCTTTTTTGTTAATATATAACTTTAGTCACTATTTGTATCTTCCATATCATGTTCATAAAAATTATATACTTTCAACATATCTTCTCTTTCTTTTGTTGTAAGCTCTCTAGTTCTCTTAATATCACTATAATCACTATATAGTACTACATCAACAGTATTTCCTGAATTTAACAAATCCACTAAGTCATTTACTTGACTGTCTTCTAATATAAAAGCTATGTATTCTTCTGTACTTTTAGACCTCGTTCTATCTAGCCAAAATGTATCACTTGCTAGTTTTTTAGCTTCAAAATTTATTCTCACTAGTTTATTCCCAGACTTAAAATCCACAGCGCCCATGTGAAACCAGTTTTTACTTTTATTCTTTATAGAAATGTACATGTATGATCTCTTATCCATATACTTGTCTTCTTTTATAAAGAAAAATATATAGTCATCTTTTTTGAAAATATCATTTTCTAATTTATAATATACAGGCTCCTGTTCAAAGTCTATTTTTATAAAACCATAAAGAAATTTTTTCACTGCATTAGGCTGTTCTGGATATTCTGGAAAGATATCCTTTTTTTCATCATCAGAAAGATTATTAAAATAAATTTTATCTTTTTTTTCTAATAGATCCAGATCATTTGAAGCAGCATAATTTTCATAAGTTTTTGTTTGTTTATATCCTGCATTTACTACCTTTTCATATTCTGTAAGAGTCATACATGATGTTAAACCTACAATTAAAAAAGATATTATTAAAAATAATTTTGACTTCATAATATTATTCTCCTCTATTTCCCACATAATCAGCTAATTCTATTAATATTTCTCCATTATCAAAATTTTGATTTATTATATTTTTAGCTTCAGTTATATAATCATTTAAAATCTTTTTAGTTTCTTCTATACCAAATAACTTTGGATATGTTGTTTTATTATTTTTTTCATCACTAGATTGCTTTCCAGTTTTTTCAAACTCTCCTTCTATATCTAGCAGATCATCTTTTATTTGAAAAGATAAACCAATCAGTTCTGAATATCTTAGTAAAGCCTCTTTAGCTTTCCCAGTAACTCCAAGTCCAATTAACGGCATTTCTATAGCCGCCTTTAATAACTTACCTGTCTTATACCCATGAATATACTTTAATGTCTCAAAGCTTATATCTTTACCCTCAGACTCTATATCCACATATTGACCCCCAACCATTCCATTTATTCCAGAATAATCAGATAAAACTTTTATTATTTCTATTTTTTTATCTTCATCTATTTGTAAAGAAAATGAAATAATCCTAAATGCATGAGTTAGTAATGCGTCTCCTGCTAGTATTGCAGTGGCCTCATCATATTTTATATGAGTTGTCAGTTTGCCCCTTCTGTACATGTCATCATCCATAGCTGGAAGATCATCATGAACTAAAGAGTAACAATGAACGCATTCTAATGCTGCTGCTATATCCTCTATTTTTTTATAATCAGCTTTAAAAATATCAGCTATCATATACATTAACAGTGGACGAAGCCTTTTCCCACCATTCATAACTGAATATTCCATAGCTTCTGCTAATCTTTCTGGATGATTAATTTCAGAGAATTTGCCTTTAAGATACAGCTCAAATATTTCCTTTTTCTCTTTTAAATACTCGCTTAACATCTATTCAAACTCCTCTAATACAATTTCATCATTATTTTTCTCTAAGACTTTCATTACTTTACCTTCAGCAGCTTCAAGCAACTTTTCTGATTCCTTTATCAAATTTATTGCCTTCTCATATTCCTTTATAGAATCATCTAGAGATAACTCTCCATTTTCTAATTTTTCTATAATTTCATCAATTTCTACTATTCTCTCTTCAAAATTTTTCTTTTTTACAGCCATAAAAATCACCTCTTAATTTTCTTTATATTTATAAAATGATAAAATTTTCTTATTATAATCTCTTTCATCATACTTAACAAACTCTCCTATTTCATCAGGAAGTTTTTCATAATTACTATGTTCTGATATTATCATTCCATTTTCTTTTAATAATTTACAATCTGAAAGTTTTTTTATAGTTCCTTCAGATACATTCTCTTTATAAGGGGGGTCTAAAAAAACAATATCAAAAAATTCTGCTTTTCTATGTAGTATTTCTATTGCTCTATTTACATCATTTTTATAAGCTCTAGATTTTTTTTCAAATCTACAGCTGTTTATATTTTCTATGATTATTTTTATTGCATCTCTATCCTGCTCTATTAAAATCGCCTTTTTAGCTCCACGGCTCAGAGCCTCTATTGCTATGCTTCCTGAACCAGAATACAAGTCTAAAAAGTTAGAGTCTACTACCTTATCACCAATTATACTAAATATAGCTTCCTTCACTCTTTCAAGAGTCGGTCTAGTTTCATTACCATCTTTTGTTTTTAATTTTTTATTTTTTACAATTCCTGCTACTACTCTCATCTTACCACCTTAATCTATAAATATATAGTCTCCATTTTGATCTGTTTTTGTCTTTCCAGTAATTGTTTTATTCCTAAAAACACGCTTATAAAATATAAAACTCGTTAATCCCAATAGTCCCCATAATATTATTCTTATATATGTAAAATATGACATACTAACAGTAAAGTAAATATACACTATGTTTAAAAATACAAACCATAAAAGAATTCTATAACCATAACCACTCATTTCCTTTAAGAAAAAATACATTATAAACGAAGTTAATATAACTAAAATATTAAAATTTAAAATAACATTCACCAATAATAATAATATTATCAAATAATTGAAATACTTATTTTTTTCCCTTATATTATTAGGAAGGTAATCAGTGACTTTATCAATAAAACCTACATCTGTAACTCTATTTTTCAAAAAATTATAAGTACCTTCCTGTGTTTTCCCATCCAAAAGTACTTTCTTTACTTCTTTTTCTATTGATAACTTATTTTCTTTCTCTTTCATAAAAACTCCCAAATTTACTCATATTTTATATTAAGCACATCTTCTAATTTTACATCTTTTCCATAAAAATAATAGGTACCATCTTTATTTTCTATGAATTCATAACCTTGATAGGTCATAGATGTTATATTTTTATTTTTACCATCAATGTTTATTTCTAGTAAATCTGCCCTATTATCTAAAAAGTTATTTTTTATATTAAAGCTATAATTAAACTCTTTTTTTTCCAAATTTTTTATTATATACGAAACTTCTATTATGAGTGGTTTATCTCTTACAATCATACTTGATATACTAAACCATTCTCTTTGCATTTTCTCTCCATCTTCGTCAAAGTTTATAACAGCTCTTAAATGTTTTATATTTTTTTCATTTGAAAAAAAGTTTATCTTTTCAATGTATGTATTTGACTTATCTCCCAATATTTGATCTAATGAAAATAAATATGTTTCCTTAATACTTCTATCATCTAAATTCCCTAAAAAATATTTAGTTTTAACAAATATTTTTCCATTTTCTAGAAACTTTATGTTTATTACTTCTTTTTCTATTTTTATCTTCTGTTCTCTTACTATTTTCATATTTCCAACATTTAAAAAATTTGATTTCGATATATCATTTTCTGAAAAAACAAATATTGAAAATAACAAAAAAATAAAAAACCTCTTCATGCTTTCCTCCTAGATTTTGTACAAAACTTTTATCAATTTAATCCTAACTCCATAAATTAGAAATATTCTTTTATAGAGTGTAACTTATAAGCTTTCTCAGTTACTATCCCTCGTATCTTTTTTTCATATTTTCCCTCTAAAATAAAGAATAAAAATAAATTTGTTTCTTCATCTATAAAATACATTCTAAGTCCTTTTCTATTTAGAACACTGTCTATAATATGAAAAAATCTTCCTACACTATACTCTTCATAAGAAAAAAAACACTTTCTTAAAACTTCTAATATTATATCATTAGATAGCGTTTCTTCAAATAAAAAATCAAATATTTCAGCTGCCCTATTCCATTCTAAATTTTCTGAAAGCATCTCTTCTTTAGTTACAATTACTACTTTTTTCTTATACACTGCAAAACTTTTCATTGCCAAATAAAGCTCTGTCTGTTCTTGATATTTTTGCCATATCTCATTATTTTCTATTATTTTTTCTTTATACTTCTCTCTATTATTATAGAACAAAATTATATATTTTTCAAAATTTTTATATTCTTCTCCTAATATTAAACTTGATAAAATTTTCATTTTATCTTCTTCAATATGTAATTTTTTCTGTGTGAAAAACTTTCTAAATAAATTCATAAGCTCACCTTGTCTAAAATACAAATTATTTTCATATTATACCACATTATCTTACTTTCTTGTAACACATTTGATATTTAATAAATATTTTTAAATATTATCTTTCTCTTATGTATAAGTGTTTAAGAAACATAAAATAACTATAACACAACTTTAGAAAGATTCTCCTATATGATATAATAATCTTAAATTATATTATTTCTATTCTTAGGAGGAAAAAATGAAAAAAATAATTTACCCCTTAATTTTTATTTTTTTATTACTGGCCTTATCAGCTTGTTCAAAACAGAATAAAGGGAATAACAATATAAATGACTTATATCAAGACTTTTCATATAAAGTAGAGCCCGAAACTTTTGATCTCACCATTATAACAAATGGAAAAAATGAAAATGTCTCTAAAGCTCTTGATAAAATGAAAGTTACTAATTTAAAAGAAAATTCATCTGCTACATCATGGTCATATCCAGAAAAAGGTATTGATGTAGTGATAAAAAAAGAACAAAATTATTTGGATATAAATATAAAGTCTACTAAGGGTATTGATGTAAAAAATGAATTTACATGGCCTCTTGTTTCAGGTAAAAATTATACTCTTCCTCTTGGGGAAGGAAAATATATTCCAAGTGATGATAAGTACTTTAAAGAATATCTTGATAATGCTGAATTAGATCCTATAGAATCTCTATCAATGAGTTTTTTTACATCTTCTAATAATGATACAGCTGTAGTGTATATTATAAAAAATATATTTAATAATAAGATGACTTTTAATACTAAAAATGATATCGAGTTTCAATTTGAACATGCTTATCCTAGTATAACAGGTGAAAAGAGCTATGGTTTTAGAATTTATATTACTAAAAATACACCTGTAAATATAGCAAAAATATATAAAAATTATATTATAGAACAAGGAAATTTTAAAACACTTGAAGATAAAGCTAAGGATAATAAAAATATTAAAAAACTTTATGGTGCAATACATATATATTTATTTAATAAAACTGTTATTTCCGAAAATGATATAAATTGGGCAGTTTTAAAAGAGAATATCGCAAGTCCTCAAGTACAATGGATAAAAACTTTGCTCACTGATAAAGTAGAAGGCGGCAGTGAGGTTATCAAAGCTTTAGATGATATACAAAAGCAAAACTATGTTGATCAATATCAAAAACTCTTAATATCCCAAGGTTTAAGCCAAGTGTTACTATTACCTGACTTTTATAATCCAGAAATTTTTACTAAAAAAGATAAAAAAATAGAAGATCTAATAAATAAGGGTATTAATAATCTAAATAAAGTAGAAATAATAGAATTAAATAAAAGGGCTCTTAGGCTTAGTATAGAAAATGGATTCAAAAATGATGATGACTGGAGCCTTGATAGAAACCTTGATCTCTTAAAAAGTATTCATTCAGATGGCATAGATAGGGCATGGTTTGGTTTAGATGATTGGACGCAAGCTTTCATAAGCCCAAGCATGATAAAGTACGCTAATGGTCAAGGGTTCCTTATAGGCCCTTATGATTCTTATCACTCCATACATGAACCATCTAAAGAAAAGTGGAATACTGCAGCTTTTAAAGATACTTCTTTATATGAAAATTCTGTTATTACAGATGAAAATGGAGATAAGATAAGTGGATTTCAAAATGTTGGCAGAAAACTAAATCCTGTATTATCAATTCCTTCTGTAAAACAAAGAGTCGAATACATCTTAAATACAGGTGTAAAATTTAATTCTTGGTTTATTGATTGTGATGCTACTGGAGAAATTTATGATGATTATTCTAAAAATCACATTACTACTAAACAACAAGATTTAAAAGCAAGAATGGAGAGAATTTCTTATATTCGAGATGAAAAGAATATGGTTGTTGGTTCTGAAGGTGGAAATGATTTTGCTGCAAGTACCATTGCTTTTGCACATGGTATAGAACTCCCTTCTTTTTCATGGATGGACGAAGATATGGCAAGAAATAAAGACAGCCAGTATTATTTAGGAAGATATTATTCTGGAAATGGCGGAGCTCCAGAAAAAATGACTAAGGAAGTTCCACTAAAAGAAAAATATAAAAAAATCTTTTTAGATAATTATTATAATATTCCTTTATATAAGTTAGTTTATAATGATTCAGTTATTACAACATATCATTGGGATTGGTCTACATTTAAATTAAAAGATGAGGTTCAAAATAGAATGCTTTATGAAGTATTATATAATGTTCCTTCACTTTATCACCTTGATAAATTTCAATGGGAAAAATATAAAGATAAAATTATAAGTCATTATAAAATATGGTCTCCTTTTAGCCGAAGTGTAATTACAAAAGAGATGACAGACTTTAAAATTTTATCGAGCAATAGACTGGTTCAAATGACACAATATGGAAATGATATAAAAGTAATAGCTAATTTTTCAGATGAAAATTTTGAATATAATAATGATAAAATAAAAGCTCACTCTTTGATTATCTATAATAAATCAGAGAAGATAGAATATACACCATAAAAAAAGGAACTAACTCAAAATATTTCGTATAAATGAGTTAGTTCCTTTTCTTTAATAGATAAACATTGCATCTCCAAAACTATAAAATCTATATTTTTCTTTAATAGCCTCTTCATAAGCTGCAAAAATAAAATCTTTACTGGCAAATGCAGATATTAACATTAATAATGTAGACTTAGGCAAGTGAAAATTTGTAATTATAGCATCTACTATTTTAAACTTATAATCTCCATAAATAAAGATATCTGTTTCTCCTGAACCAGAAATTACTTCTTTACCATCATTTGAAGACTCTAAAGTACGAACAGTTGTTGTTCCCACTGCTATTATTCTCCTACCCTCTTTTTTTGCCTTATTTATCCTCAAAGCACTTTCTTCTGGGATACTATATTTTTCATAGTGCATCTTATGCTCTAAAATATTTTCTTCTTTAACAGGTCGAAATGTACCTAAACCTACATCTAAATAAATTTCTAATAGCTCTACACCTTTATCTTTTATTTTTTCTAATAGTTCATTTGTAAAATGTAAGCCTGCTGTTGGTGCCGCAACTGATTCACCTTTTTCCGCATATACTGTTTGATATCTACTTTTATCTTTAAGCTTTTCACCAATATATGGAGGTAGAGGCATTTCACCAAGTTCATCTAATATCTCTTCAAAATTTCCATTATATGTAAATTCTAATACTCTATTTCCATCCTCTTTTATCTCCAATAATTTTGCTGTGAGTTTATTCTCTAAAAAAACTAATTCTTGTCCTATCTTTAGTTTTTTGGCAGGCTTTAACAGAACTTCCCACTTATTTAAATCTAATCTTTTTAATAGAAAACATTCTAAAGTTGTCCCATTATCTTTTTTCCCAAATAACCTTGCTGGAATAACTCTTGTCTTATTTACTACTAAGACATCCCCAGATTTCAAATAATCTATTATATTATAAAATTTTCTATCCTCTATTAGTGTCATACTCTTATCCAAAACCATAAGTCTTGAATTATCTCTTGGTTCTATAGCTGTTTGAGCAATTAATTCTTCTGGTAATTCAAAGTCAAAATCTGATAATTTCATTTTATCTCCTTATTTTAGTACTATATTTACATTACTTATTTTAACTGCTCTATTATATCATATTCTTTCAAATTATGGTAAAATAAAAAAGCTAGGCATCAAACCTAACTTTTCCTGATATAAAATAACTTTACTTATAAAATAAATACCATGATGGATCTACTATTTTGAAAGTCTCTGGCTTTGCACCTTCTATTTTTTTACCTAAATAGTAAACACTATCCTTATCTTTTGTATAGTCTAAATCCATTATCTTAAAAGTTGCTGGATCTGCATTAGCAATCTTTACACCATGATAATAAATATTATTTTTATCTTTTGCATAATTATATTTTAAAATTTTAAAGCTTGATGCTTCTGCCCCATCTAATATTTCCAAGTTATAATAAACGTGGTTCTTATCTTTTGTGTAATCATGATCTAATATTTTAAATGTAATTGGATCTACACCATCTAACTTATCTCTATAATGATAAACAGAATTCTTATCTTTTACATAACTATAATCTAATATTTTAAATGTCGCTGGATCTATACCAGTTAATACTTCTCCATAATAATAAACATTATTTTTATCTTTTGCATAAAAATAATCAAGATTTTTAAAAGTTTGTGTATCAGCACCTTCTATTTCACTTTTATTTCTTAAATTTTCATAGTAAACCTTTCCATCATTTATAATGTATCGTGTAATTGCATATGATTTCACTGGGAAAATTAAACTAACAAATACAATGCTAAATACCATCACTATTCTTTTCATTTCGACCTCCTAATTTTGTTTAATTTTTAGTATTACTCTTTTTAATTTTTTGACTATTTAATTAATCACTTAGTATTATATCATAAAGTTGACCGATGAGTTCTCTTTTTTTATTTTTTTTATTATAAAACTATTTTTCCCCTATAAGTCCTCTTTCAATCCCATTTAAATCCTTAAAAACCACTATTTCCTTATATCCAAGTTCAGTCATAATCTTTTCTATAATTCTAGCTTGATTATATCCGCATTCAAATACTAATATTCCACCATCTTTAAGAAATTCTAGAGCATTTTTACTAATCTCATGATAAAAAAATAAGCCTTCATTTTCGGCGACTAATGCTTCTATAGGTTCATGTCCTTTTACATCATCACTAAGAGTTTCATACTCTGAAAATGGTATATATGGTGGATTAGATATTATTAAATCAAAATCATGAAAATTAATTTCTTGAAATAAATCAGACTTTAAAAACTTTACATTTCCTGCTTCTAGAAGTATCTTATTTTTTTCTGCTATTTCTAATGCATTCTCTGATATATCCACTCCTAATACTTTAGAGTCAGTTCTTTCCTTAGCTATAGTTATTGAAATTACTCCACTTCCAACTCCTATGTCTAAAACCTTTGGTGAAGGAATATCCTTTAATTTTTCTAATGCTGCTTCCACTACTACTTCAGTTTCATTTCTAGGAATTAATACTCCTTTATTTATATGAAATACTCTTCCATAAAACTCTTCTTCATTTAATAAATACTGCAGAGGAATTTTATCTTTTGCTCTTAATTTTAATAAGTTTCTTATCTTATCCTTGTCTGTATCTTCTAAAACTAAAGTATACTTTGTAAAAAGCATCATGCGATCTATTTTTAAAATATATGAGAACATTAGCTCAACTGTTAATCTAGCTTCTTCTATATCATTTTTTTCTAAATAACTTACACTTTGATCCAATAATGTCTTTAAATTTATTTCTTCATTTTTAAATTCTAGTTCTGTTTTATTTATCCTAATTTTTAAAAGATCTTTTACCTTTGACATTTCATCAGCATCTAAGTCTTTATCAAAATGAGCATAAAGCATAATCCTATCTAGGTTTAAAGCCTGCGATAGGATTAATTCTGTTTCTAATCTTGGGTTATCTATTTTATTATCTTCCAGATATTTTTTTGATTTATCTAATATCTCCAATAATTTAGCCATTCTCACCGACTACCTTTAGAAGTTCTGCTTGATTATACGCTATTAGGGCATCTATCATCTCATCTATATCACCGTCTAATACTTGGTCTAATCTATGCAGTGTCAATTTTATTCTATGATCTGTAACTCTTCCTTGAGGAAAGTTATAAGTTCTTATTTTTTCTGATCTATCTCCAGAACCTACTTGTATTCTTCTTTCACTCTCTACAGTTTTTCTTTGTTTTTCTACTTCCATTTCATATACTTTAGAAGCTAAAACTTTCATTGCTCTTTCTTTATTTTTAAGTTGTGATCTCTCTTCTTGTGATGTTACTACAGTACCTGTAGGAATATGTGTAATTCTTACTGCAGAGTCTGTAGTATTTACATGCTGACCACCTGCTCCACTGGCTCTATATGTATCTACTTTTAAATCACTTGGATTTATTTCTACTTGACTTACATCATCTATTTCTGGTAAAACTGCCACTGTTATAGTAGACGTATGAATTCTTCCAGAAGACTCTGTATCAGGAACTCTTTGCACTCTATGAACTCCGCTTTCAAATTTTAGTCTTGAATATGCGCCTTTACCATGAATAGTAAATACTATTTCTTTTAGTCCGCCTACTCCTATATCACTTCTATCTATAACTTCTACTTTCCATTTGTTTCTTTCAGCATATCTTGAGAACATTCTAAAAATATCATAAGCAAATAAGGCTGCTTCGTCTCCACCTGCTCCTGCTCTAATTTCCATAATTACGTTTTTTTGGTCATTAGGATCTTTAGGTAGTAAAAGTACTCTTAAATCTTCTTCTAAAGCAGGAATTTCATTCTCTACTTCATGGATCTCATCTAAGATCATATTTTTCATTTCACTATCTTTTTCATTTTTCAAATCTTCTTTTAGAGAAGTCAGTTCTATCTTTTTATCTCTATAGTATATATATTTTTCTACTATGTCATTTATACTGTTTAATGCTATATTATATTCCATCATTTTTTTAGGATCACTTGCTACATTAGGATCCATTAATAATTCTGTTAATTCATCATGTTTTTTTACCACATCATCTAATTTTTGAAACATTTTATACTCCTTAATATTCTGATATCTCTAACTTAAAAATTATAGCATAAATGACTTGCTTTTACAATGCTTAATAAGATTCCCAATTTTATGCCCTTATATTATTAGTAATACTTTGCTGACTTTTTAGAAAACTTACATTATAAAATTATTCATTATTATTTTTTGAGCAGTACTCTCTTGCACTTTTTCTAGTAAATAATAAGATACAAAGTACTATTGTTATAAGTGATGATTGTATCCCACGTCCCACTCCTGCTACATATATATTCCCAGTCAGATTCAGAATTACTCCTATTAAATAAATAATTCTCGCTGATTTTTTTCCAATTATTAAAAGAATTGAAGAAACCATCAGAATTATCATTGCTATAAAAATTAATGATAAAATAATAATAACTGGTGCATTATCTCCAAATATCGCTTCCCCACTGCTCGGAGTCGTCAACCCTATTATAATACCTGATGTAAAACTAAGTATTACTTGTATTAATGTTATAATACCTGCTACTTTAAATATTACTGGTGTTTTCATATTTCTCATCCTTTCTATCTAAAAAAAATTGAACCTCCAGAAAAAAAGTTTCCTTTCTTCTGAAGGTTATTAATATATTATCACTACTTTTATTTTAAATTATACTTTTTCAATAATTCATCATACTTACCATTTTCTTGTAATTTTTTAATTGCTCCATTAACTTCTTTAATTAATTCAGCATTTTTCCCTTTATCAAAAGCTATTGCTGTTCCACCATTGTCTGCCATATCCTTTGTAGCAAATATTTCTAAAAATGGATTTTCACTAACATAAGAACTTGCTACTACATCTTCTAATACAATAGCATCCATATTTTTATTTTTCATTTCCAAAATTAATGCAGTAATTGCTTCATTTGGTATTACATTAGAACTTAATTTTCTAGCTTCTTGTTCTTGAATTGTACCAAGCTGAGCTCCTACTTTTTTATCTTTTAAGTCT
Organism: Sebaldella sp.; assembly: GCA_018058425.1. GTDB lineage: Bacteria > Fusobacteriota > Fusobacteriia > Fusobacteriales > Leptotrichiaceae > Sebaldella. The sequence continues at coordinate 24,225 of JAGOZX010000006.1, read as the reverse complement.
TCTGGTTTAGTTATTGTAGTATCCCCTTTTAACTTTACATAAGCAAATTTAGATTTATAATATTCATCTGAAAAATCCACAGCTTGTAATCTTTCTTCTGTAACACTCATTCCAGCTATTATTGCATCCAATTCCCCATTTTTCATAGCAGGAATTAATCCATCAAATGCCATAATTTTCCATTCAACTTTATAACCTAATTCTTCAGCTATCATATTCATAAGATCAATATCAAAACCTTCTGTTTTTCCACCTTCACCTACATATTCAAATGGTTTAAATTCAGGATTTGTTCCTACACGAAGAACTTTTTCTTTAGCTTCTCCATCTGTTTTTGTTTCTGCTTTATCCTTTGACCCGCAGCTTAATACAAACAGCATTAACATACTTACTAATAAAAATAATTTTTTCATTTCATATTCCTCACTCTCTATTTTTTATCTTCTATATTTTTTTAATGATTTAAAACTTTATTTAAAAATTCCTTTGTTCTACTATGCTCAGGAAAAGAAAATATTTTTTCTGGTTCTCCATCTTCTAATACTCTTCCTTCGTCCATAAACATTACTCTTTTAGCTACATTTCTAGCAAATCCCATTTCATGTGTTACTAGAAGCATAGTCATTCCCTCATTAGCTAATTTTTTTATTACATCTAAAACTTCTCCTATCATTTCAGGATCAAGTGCTGATGTAGGTTCATCAAATAAAATAACCTCTGGATTCATTGCTAATGCTCTTGCTATTGCTACTCTCTGTTTTTGACCTCCAGATAAGGTATTTGGGTACACATCTTTTTTATCTTCTAAGCCAACTTTTTTTAGTAAGCTTATCGCTTCTTCTTCAGCCTGTGACTTTGATATTTTTCTTAGTTTTATTGGTGATAAAGTTAAATTTTGTAAGACTGTTTTATGTGGGAATAAATTAAAGTGTTGAAAAACCATTCCTACTTTTTGTCTTATTTTATTTACATTTGTTTTAGCTGCTACTATATTTTCTCCATCTATTAGAACCTCACCTTTTGTAGGTATTTCTAAGAGGTTAATACATCTTAAAAAAGTAGATTTTCCGCTTCCACTTGGCCCTATTATAGCCACTACTTCCCCACTTTTAATTGTTTTAGATATATCTTTTAGTACTTCTAACTCACCAAAATTTTTATATAATCCTTTTATTTCTATCATTTTTTCAACTTCCTTTCCAGCGTACCTGCAAAAATTGAAAATAACTTCACACAAATATAGTAAATAACTCCAGCTAATATATACGGTTCTGGTTTATAATATTTACTTTGTAGTGCTTTACTTGCAAATGTTAGATCAAACATATTTATTAATACTAGACCTACTACTGATGTTTCTTTAAATAAAGCTATAAATTCATTTACTAAAGCTGGTAAGATATTTCTTACTGCCTGTGGTATTATTATTTGTATCATAGCCATAGGATAAGGCATTCCTAAAGCTCTTGCAGCTTCCATTTGACCCTTATCAAGACTTTCTATTCCAGACCTTATAATTTCTGAAACATAAGCAGAACTGTTAATTCCAAAACCTATAACTGCTATTAAAAACTTTGACTGAATAACTCCATTTAATATAAAGTATGCAAATATTAATAACTGTATTGTTACTGGTATTCCACGTAAAATATCCACATATTCTTCTATAATTATATCTACAATAGGATTTTTTAAATATCTTAAAAAAGCCAATAATACTCCTAATACCACTCCAAGTAATACTCCACAAAAAGTTATTTGTATAGTAATCCAAAGCCCTTGTAATAAAAAGATATAATCACTCTCTTTTAAGAATCGCAGATCAATTATCTTGAATATAATTGTTAATAAAATTATAAATATTATAAATTTTATCAGAATTCTCATTTTAGCTGACATATTAACCTCTCCTAAATAATAAATTTTGTTTTAAAAAAAGACTGATAAAACCAGTCTCATGAATAAACTATAAATAGTTTATAATATACTCATAGAAATATAATAAATTATAATCTCTAATCTTGGATACTGGCAAAAGCCTATTACTTTTCTTTCATTAATATAACATATTGTTATTCATGTTGTCAATAGGTTTATGAAATACTTGTTTTTTAAAAATGGATTTTTTAAATTAGAGTAAAAAATAAGAAAGAGGTATTATGCCCCTCTCTTAGGGGTTTTTCTTATTCTTACTTTTTTTCAGCAATTTTAGAATCTACCCATTCCCCATCTCTATAGTAAGAACTTTTATCTTTTATATCATACCTATAATATCTTTTATTAACTTTATCATACCCTTTCATTGGAGCAGTTTCAATAGTTTTAGGGTCCACTCCCTTTAATATCCTTCCCATATAATAAACATTTTTTTCATCTTTTGCATATCTTGTATCTGATATGCCCCCATCTGACCATTTTATTTCTAGTACTTGAAACTTCCCAGCCTTATTATCTATAGTAATGATTTCAGTCTTCATCTGATTATTTAAATATACAGACTGTTTTTCATTATTAATCTTTACTTTATTAAAACTATACACTTTATCTCCTGTTAAAAAATATCTTCCTTGAGCTTTATAATCATTATTTATGTTTGTAATAAAATCTATTGAGTTTATTTCATCAGAATAAATCCCAAGAATTTTCTTATCTAAAACAACCCATGGATACACCTCTTCTATGGTTGTTATCCCTTTATATTCTTGTAAAAATGACATCCCATAAGCAGTTTTTATTGGTGTTATACTTATATTTACCTTATCTTTTATACTTCCTAAATTTTCTTTCCAAGATATTGTATAAAAATTATTTCCATTTGAAAATGATGTTCCCATACTACTATAAGTAATTTTGATTTTTTCATTATATTTTATTGGCAAAATAGTGGCTTGATAAAATATTGTATTTCCTTCATAAGCTAGCTCTTTTGAAGAATCAATCACCGTAAACTTTCCTTTATTTTGTACTTCCAATTTTTTAATAGTGTCTGGATCATTTCCACGCAGCCAATATATACCATCACTATTTCTTAGGTACAAGTCTGAATTACCGGAATCATACTTAATTATTTCTATATTAGATGGCGATACTCCCTTTAGTGTTATTCCTGTATAATATACTTTACTTTTATCTCTAACTAAAGTACCATCTTTATCCATTAATTCAAAACTGTCATAGTCTACATTTCTCATTATTCCATTTTGATAATATATATTATTTTTATCCCTTGCATAATCAGGCCCTAATACTTTAAAAGTTTTTCTATCTACATTTTCAAGCTCTTTTTTTCCAAGTTCATACCAATTTCCATTTCTACTATAAACTATGCCTCCTGTGGTATTTTTATAATAATTATTACTTAATTCCCCATCTATCTTTTTCATTCCACAAGATATAATGGAAAATAATGTCATCAAAACCAGTATTCCCTTTTTCATAACTCCTCCTCATTTTCAGAAATTATTTTTTATAACTTTATATTTAATACTATTTTTTATAATTTTCTGCTTCCTTTTTATCTATTTTTTCCCCAAATCTATAATATGAGTTTTTATCTTTTATATGGTATTTATAATCTTTTTTACTTACTTTATCATAACCGTAAACTGGAGGTAATTCTATACTTTTCGGATCTGCTCCATCTATTATTTTACCTTTATAATAAACAAATTTTTCATCTTTTGCATAATCTTTATTTATACTTTCTCCTAATGAATCAACTTCTTTTATATTTAAAACCTGAAAATTATCATTCTGGATAGTGTTTATATCCACTCTGCTTATTTTATTCTCATTATCTTTATTCAAAACTGCATAAAATACTTTCTTATCAACAAATAGATAATCCCCATCTATATGATAATTCCCCACTACTTCATTTACCAATTCATCTTTATTACCATTTGTCAGTATTATATACTTTTTATTTATTATAGTCCATGGATATCTAACTTCTACTGAACTTACATTTTTATATTCAATTAACTTATATAATTTCCCATCTTTTAATTTCAATACTGTTTCTTTAGTTTGAATTTTATTTTTCAAATTTACTGCGTACTCTATGTTTTGTATTTCATAATAGCTTGTTCCATTGAAAAAAGACCTTATTCCTCTGTTAGAAAGTCCATGTTCTAGATTTTTTTCTGCTTTAACTGGAAGTTTTATATCTTCCCAAAATATATTTTTCCCATCTGTAGTTAGCGTATACTTCAATATTCTAAAATTATTTCTATCTTCTTTTTCAACTGGTAATTTTTCATTATTATAAAATATTCCATCTTTATTTTCAAAGTACAGCATTGACTGTCTATTTTCTTCTGTGATAGGTTTTATTCCATCTGGTGAAATTCCTTCCATTATTTTTTCCCCTGAATACACGTGATTTTTATCCTTCCCATAATCCTCAAGTATTGGAGTAAAAGTTTTTAAGTCCACATTATTTACCCTTGTTTCTTTATAATATATATAATTCTTATCTTTTGCATAGTTTTCATTCATTACTGAAAATGTCTTTTTATCTACTCCCTTTATTTCATGGATTCCTATCTCAAGCCAATTTCCATTCCTTGAATAAACAATTTTCCCTGTTTTTGTTAAATAATAACTATTACTATTACTTTTATCAATTGGTTTTATTCCACATGAAATAACAGTCATTACTGTAAAAAATAATATCATCATTTTTTTTAATTTCATATTTTCCTCCTATATATTTTTTTCTCTTATATCTTTATTTTTAAATTATAAGTCATATTAACAAATTTTTGACACAGTGTCAATAAAAATAAATAAATAAAAAATCCAGTATACTATTGCATTCTAAAAATGCTAAATATACTGGTTATAAAAAATTATTTCATTTAATTACTAAAATATTTCTCTACTTCACTTATAGTTTCTTTATCTTTTAAAATAGAAGTATGCGTTAGGCCTCCAATTACCTTATAATCACAAGTATCTAGTTTAGCACTATCCACTGGAACCATACCATCATCTTTTCCAGGTATCATTGCTGAATACAAAGGATTATTAGACTTATTCCCCATTATTACATAACAAGAATAATCAGGATCACCTAGTTTATTCACAAAACTTCCTTCTTTTGTACTAAATTGAGAAACCACTTTTCCTAAAGGTTCTTTTAAAATTGATGATATAGGGTTGTCAGATAATGCACTTCCATGACTAGGAGGTGAAATAAATACTACTTTCCCCATATTTTCTAAATTATTATTTTTTAGATAATATCTTAAAATTCCAGAACCCATTGAATGAACTACAAAATTCACTTTTATATCTTTATCTAAGCCATCAACTACTGGCTTTATATATTTTTCTGTTATTTCTTCTATATTATCACTATTTGTAGGATACTGTACACTAATTACATTATACCCTTCTTTACTTAAACTCTCAGCAATCATATTCATATCTTCAAATTTCCCATATATACCATGAAATACAATAACATAGTCTTTATTTTCATTAGTCTCTCCATATGTTTTTACATCATAATCATGGTGAAGAGCTGTTTTTAAAACTGAACACCCTGTTATAAGTATTATCAATCCTACCACTAAAAATAATAAATATAAACTTTTACTCTTAAAAATCATATTTTCTCCAACCCCGAAAAATAGTCTAACTAACTATCTCTGTTGCATTATCTACTTCTTCTCCTAATGCTACTTTTAATGCTACAAGAGCAACTTCTAACTGTCCGTCATCTGGTTCTTTAGTAGTTATTTTTTGTAATAATAACCCAGGTGCCGCTATTAACTTTCCAACTATATTATCTAAATGATAACTTGTCCATCTTTGTATCTCATATGCTATACCAGCTACTACTGGTACAAATGGTATTCTTGTAAATAATTTATAAACTACTAATAATAATTTATTATCTGGTGTTGGAAATATAAAGTCTACAATTGAAAAAACTATTATACTTATAAACATAACTAAAAGTAAAAAACTTGTTCCACATCTAGGGTGAAATCTAGTACATGTTTTAGCATTTGCTACTTCTAAAGGTTTTTCCATTTCATAGTTATATATTGATTTATGTTCTGCACCATGATATTCAAAAACTCTTCTTACATCTTTAAAAAATGAAATTCCCCAAATATAACCTAAAAACATTACTAATCTTACTGCTGCTTCTACTATATTTGCTAATAATTTATTATCATGAAAAGCAAATCCTCCTATTAAAGAAGGAACTACCATAAATACTCCCACTCCTATTGCCAATGATAAAGTTACTGTTCCTAAAACTTCTTTATCACTTAATTGTTCTTCTTCTTCACCTGCTTGATTTGATGCGAAAATAAGTTCTTTTGTACCGACAATCATTGCATCAAAAAGTGCTAATACTCCTCTTACAAAAGGCATTTTTAACCATTTATTTTTTTTCTCATCTAATACTTTTTTTCTATAAACTATTGTTCCATCTTTTCTTCTAACTGCTGTTGCTATTGCTTTCGGACCTCTCATCATAACTCCTTCAATGACAGCCTGTCCGCCTACTACGACTTTATTATCCACTTTTTCCTCCTACTATCTTTCCATTATTAGTGTATTTCTTAATCTCTTCAATCCTCTAACTATTGAACTTGCCTTAAATTTACTAATACCTTTTATTTTTGATATATCTTCTGATGAAGCCTCTAATATTTCCGGAAGGTCATTAAATGCTTTGATCAATAACTCTATATCTTTTTTAGTAATTCTCTTTATTTCACTTAAAATTCTATATCCTTTAGGTGTAATTCTTTTATCAAAGTTACTATACGCTTTTCCAAATCCCATTACATGAGCAATTTTACCTAATTCTAAAAGTTCTTCTTTATTTAATTTTCTTATATCAGTAAATATCTTATCTGCATCTTCTTCGGTATTTTTATAATCTCTTATTAGATCATATAAGTCTGCCTTTATTCCTTGCATTAACTCCTCATATTGCAGTACTATTAGTCTGCCTTCGCTACCTAATTCTAATATATACTCATCCAACTCATCAGTTATTCTAAAGAATAGTCCATATTTTTTTATTCCTTCAACTACCTCATTAACAGTAACCATATTATCAAATTCTAATATAGTTAAATTAGTCAAATGATGAAGAATTGCATTTGAATATTTTTCTAATGCCATTAATGCCTGACTAGCCTTTGCTAAGATGTCTTTCATATCTAATATTTCATATCTAAAACTACCTTTATAGATTGTTATTTTATTTCTTCTTTCAGAAACCGCTAAAACTAAATTTCCAGTTTGTTTCGCCACTCTATCAGCTGTTCTATGTCTTGTACCACTTTCATCAGTATGAATAGAACTTTTTGGCTGCAACTGTATATTGGAATATGATATTTTTCTTAAATTTTCAGAAACCATTATTGCACCATCCATTTTAGATAGTTCATATAACTTTTGTGGTGTAAAATCTACATTTAAGTTAAAACCACCATCTATTAAGAATTTTAGTTCCTCTTCATCACCTACTACAATTAACGCTCCTAAACCAGCTTCCTGTATTCTGCTTAACCCATCTCTTAATAATGTTCCAGGTGCAACTAAGGAAAAAATCCCTTGTAATATATCTTTTCTAGTCATTATTTTTTCACCCTTTCTATCAGCTCCTCAATATTTCTAAGGTAAATAAGTTTGATCTTAAATTTCTCAGTTTCCAAATCTTTTTCATTTGACTTAGGAAGATAAACTCCTTTAAAACCAAGTCTTTCTAATTCTTTAACCCTATTTTTTATAAAAGATACTTTTCTTATTTCCCCTCTTAAACCCAATTCTCCTACCGCTGCTATTTTTTGACTAATAGCTAAGGCATTTATAGACGAAATTAATGAGAATATCACTGCTAAATCAGAACTTCTATCTTTTAATGTTAAACCACCTGGTATATTAATAAAAATATCTTTAGTACTTAAATCTATTTTCAAAAATTTACTCAAAATAGCACCTAATATTTCCACTCTATTTTTATCATAACCTTCAATTATTCTTCTTGGTAAACCAAAGCTGGTATGTGTTAATAATGATTGAACTTCAAATAAGAATACTCTGCTTCCTTCTAATATAGGAGTTATTATACTTCCTACATTTTTCTCTTCTCTTTCACTGATAAAAAACTCAGATGGATTTGTTATTTCACTTATCCCATCTTCTTTCATATCAAAAATAGAAATTTCATTAGTAGAACCAAATCTATTTTTTAAAGTTCTTATAATTCTATAAAAATTATTCTCTTCTCCTTCTATCTGAACCACAGCATCAACCATATGTTCCAATAATTTAGGCCCTGCTACTTTCCCATCTTTTGTTATGTGACCCACAAGAAAGAAAGAAATCTCCTTACTTTTAGCTATTTCTATTATCTTTAATGTTGTTTCTCTTATCTGACTAACTCCACCTGGCATTGAATTTACATTTTCTGAATAAAGTGTTTGAATAGAGTCTATCACAACTACCTTAGGATTTTCTTTTAAAATGATTGTTTCTATCTTTTCTAGGTTAGTTTCGTTCATCAAATAAAGCGTTTTACTTTTTACATTTAGCCTGTCAGCCCTTTGTTTTATCTGTCTCAATGACTCTTCGCCAGATATATAAAAAACATTTCCAGTTTTAGAATATTCATCTATTAACTGCAATAAAAATGTAGATTTTCCAATTCCAGGATTTCCACTTATTAAAACTACTTCACCCTTTACAAGTCCTCCGCCTAAAACCCTGTCAAACTCATTAAACTTAGTTACTAACCTAAACTCTTTCCCTAATTCTATCTCATCTAACCTAAGTAATTCTACATCAGATGTATTTATTTTTGAAAGAGTTTTCTTTATATCAAACTCTTCTTCAAAGCTGCCCCAAGTGTCACAATTAGGACATTTTCCTAACCATTTTGCACTTGTATAACCACACTCTGAACAAATATATTTTGATTTTCCTGCCATATTTTATCCTTTTCTAATCTCTTTTGCTCTCTTTTCAATTCTTTCAATTATTGTTTCAGGTATAAATTTACCTAAATCCCCTTTATTTATAGCAATCTCTTTTGCTAAACTTGAGCTTAAATATAAGTATTCTCTTGAGGCAGTTAAAAATAAAGTCTCAAACTTCTTTTTAGCTAATATAGTATTTGTTAATGTAAATTGTAATTCATATTCATAATCAGATACTGCTCTAAGCCCTCTAATTAATATATCTGCATTTTGCTCATTCATAAAATCTACAACCAGTCCTTCAAAACTGACTACTTCTACATTTAAATTTTCTTTTTTTAAAATGTCTTTTATTAAGTTTACTCTTTCTTCGATTGTGAACCAATTCTTTTTTGATGAATTTATCAATACCCCTATTTTAAATTCTTGAAATAGTTCAACACTTCTTTTTATAATATCTAAATGACCTTTTGTTATAGGGTCAAAACTTCCTGGATATATAGCTAGTTTCTTCATAGTATCTCCTACTTTTATACCTTTAACTCTATATTAGACACACATATACAGACAAAGATATAAATTTTTATTTTTTAAATAAAAAGTAAGCTTCTCTGGCAGCATTTTTTTCAGCTTCTTTTTTACTCGTTCCTGCACCTATTCCCACTATTTCTTCTTTTAGTTTTACTGCTATTTCAAACTTTTTATTGTGGTCAGGTCCTTTTTCTGAAAGTATTTCATAATTTGGAATCACATGAAACTTGCTTTGAAAAAGCTCTTGTAATAATGTTTTATAATCCTTTAGCTCCTCAAGTTCATCTATATTATCTATTCTGCTCTTTAAATATTTTAATGCTATTCTTTTAGCTTCATCAAAGCCAGAATCCATGAATATTGCTCCTATTAAAGCCTCAAATGCATCTCCTAAAATAGATTTTCTATCTCTTCCACCTGTTATTTCTTCACCATTACTTAAATATAAGTATTCTCCTAAACATATTTCCTTTGAAACTGCAGAAAAAATTGGTTCGCTTATAATTCTACTCTTAAGTTTTGCCAAGTCTCCTTCGTTATCATCCTTTTCCTTTATAAAAATGTATTCTGTTGATATAAGATCCAGAACTGCATCACCTAAAAACTCTAATCTTTCATTATTTATATTTTCTATTTCACCATGTTCATTTGCATACGACCTATGAATCAATGCTTCTTTTAACAGATTAATATCGTCAAATTCATATCCTATTTTTTCCATTAATTCTCTTAATTTTGAATCATTCATTTTTACACCTCCTATGTAATATTTAAAATTTTTGCCTTAAAAAAAATCCCCTCTTTGAATACAAAGAGGGGATAATAAGTTTCTCTATCCTTAATTATTTCAAGCCCTCATTTATTAAGTATTATTTATATTTTTTAAATGCTATTACTGCATTATGTCCACCAAATCCAAGTGAATTTGATAATCCTACTCTGATTTCTTTTTTTCTAGATTCATTTGGAACATAATCTAAGTCACAATCTGGATCTGGATTATCAAAGTTTATAGTTGGCGGCATAACACCCTCTGAAATTGCAAGTGCTAAAAATCCAGCTTCTACTCCTCCAGCTCCTCCTAATAAATGTCCTGTAGATCCTTTAGTAGAACTTACAGCAAGTTCTTTTGCATGCTCTCCAAAAACTGTTTTTATTGCTAAAGTCTCATTTTTATCATTAGGTGGTGTAGATGTACCGTGTGCATTTATATAATCTACTTCATTTGGGTCAATATTCCCTTGTTCTAAGGCCATTTGCATAGCTCTTGCAGCTCCTTCTCCACCCTCAGCTGGAGATGTCATATGATATGCATCAGCAGTTTCACCATACCCTGCTACTTCAGCATATATTTTTGCTCCTCTTTTTAATGCATGCTCTAATTCTTCTAATACAAGAACTCCTGCACCTTCCCCCATAACAAATCCATCTCTGTCAGCTGAAAAAGGTCTTGAAGCTTTTTTAGGATCTTCAATATTTGATAATGCTTTCATACTTGCAAAACCACCTATACCACTTGGCGTTATAGTTGCTTCTGTTCCTCCTGCTAACATTACATCGGCTTTTCCTAATAGAATAGCTTGGAAAGCATCTCCTATAGAGTGTGTTGCTGCAGCACATGCTGAAACAACTGCTTTATTAGGTCCTTTAGCTCCTAAATATATTGAAACATTTCCAGAAGCCATATTTGTGATAACTGCTGGTATATAAAAAGGTGATATTCTTCTTGGACCCTTTTCATGCATTTTTATGATCTCTGTTTCAATTATTTCTAATCCACCTATACCTGAACCAATCATTACTCCCACTCTTGTGGCATTAGATTCATTTATCTCTAATTTTGCATCATCTACAGCCATTTTCGACGCAGCTATTGCAAACTGTGAAAATCTTCCTAATTTTTTTAATTCTTTCTTTTCTATATAGTCATAAGGATCAAAATCTCTCACTTCCCCTGCAATGTGTACTGCTTGATCGCTGGTATCAAAAGATTCTATCATATTTATTCCGCATTCTCCATTCAATAACGCTTTCCATGTCTTTTCTGTTCCTGTTCCTAAAGCTGTTATTAGACCAACTCCAGTAATAACTATTCTTCTCATTTTTCACCTCACAAAAAATTATATTTCACTATATTTTACTTTATTTTGAGTTTTTTTTCAAATAAAAAAAAATTTACCTCTTTATATTAATTAATAATCTTATTTTATTAACCGCATAACTGTTAAAAACTCTGGTCTTTTTTCTCTAAATTCAGCTTTCTTTCTTCATCAAATTCTTTTTCTGGAACTACAAATTCTTTTAACTTTTTATATTCTTCATCTGTTATTGTTCTGATTTTATCCACATTATCATAATAGAAACCATTTTTATCAATAAAGACTCCTGTGTTTATCCCAGCTTTTTTTAAAATATCATTTTTTCTTACAAATGAAAAAGTATTTATATCAATTTCTTCATCTTTCGCATCTATTAAAGAACTGTGCATGCTTCCTAAGTATATACTTTTTTCATCTTTTAATACAATAAGTTCAGAATTATAAAATAATAATTTAGATTTTTTACTATTTATTTCTACCCTATTGATATTGATCCAATCAGTTTCATAAAAAGCATTTTTATCCTTAAAAAGAGTTATTCCCTCAATTACTGCGTATAGTTCAAATGTAGCTGGATCTATTTTTATTTCTTTTAAATTTTCAAGATTTCTATTAAAACTAATTCGATAAATGTTATTTTGATCCTTTATTATAATTCCAGATTCTATTTTATACATTTTTGAAGTTTTGGGATCTATATTTATATTTTTCATTTTATTATTTTCAAACTCATAATAATATCCATTCTTATCTTTAAATAAATTATCCTTAACTAATTCAAATGTTTTACTATCTACATTACTTATTTTTTCACCATTATAATAAATCCCATCTTTATCTTTTACTAAAGAACCCATGTAAGCTGTACCACCACAAGAATCATTTGAAATATAAGTTTTAATTAAAGTAAAAGTTTTATAATCATAAGCTTGTTTTTTTTCATTTTCATAAATAATTCCGTTACTTTTTATAAAATTATCATTTTTTGTATAGTTTTGAGAATCAACACCTTCTAATTTTTCATTAGCGTAATATACTCCATTTTTATCTTTTGTATAAGCTTCTCCTATTATTTCAAAGGTTTCAACATCTATACCTAGCAAAGGTTTCGCCTGAAAATAAACTTTATTTTCATCCTTTGCATATCCTTCAAATGATCTAGAAATGTTTGATTTTACTACTTTAAAAGTTTTCAAATCTACATTTTCCATTTTTTTACCAAGAAAATAAATATTTTTATCATCTTTTACATATCCATCTTCTCCTATTAAAGTGCTTATTCCTCCTAAAAATTCAAATTTCTCAGGATTTACCCCATTTAATAAAACCCCATTATAATAAACACTATTTTTATCTTTTGCATAATAAACATTTATAATTTTAAATGTCTTCTTGTCCACATTTTCTAATTTTTCTTTATGTGAGTCGCCTCCATAATATACCCCGCCATTTTCTGTGAAGTAATTAGTAAAATAAGGTGAACATGAAAAATACAAGACATTTATAAATAAAAATGTAAATACGAGAATAATTTTTCTCATATAAGCCTCCTAAAAATGCTTCGAACTTATATTTTTCTCACCATTATCGTAGTCACATAAGTCGAATTTTTCATCTATTTTTTATAATTTTTCTTTTATAAAATAAAAAAGGGGATTCTTCCCCTATTTATTTGACAACTATTTTTTTGACTCAATATAATCAATTACATCTTTTACTGTTTTAATTTTTTGTGCATCTTCATCTGGTATTTCCACATCAAATTCTTCTTCAAAAGCCATAATCAATTCTACTGTATCTAGTGAGTCCGCACCCAAATCATCTATAAAAGATGCATCTTCTGTCACTTGACTCTCATCAACACCTAATTGTTCAGCAACGATTGTTTTTATTTTATCTAACATTCAATCCACCTCCATGGGGAGATTATATCAAAATAAATTCAATAAATCAAGAGTTATTTACAGAACTTTAGACTCCTTTACATTTCTAGCGTTGCGCCCAAACTCCACACCTTGACCACACGCCTAAAACACCCTCTTTAATGCATTCAAAAAATTTCTACCACTATTAAGCCATGAGATGAACTCCGATGCTTTAAATTGAAAGAAAGAAGACATTTAAACTTTTCTTTGTCTTACATTATTTAGATAATACATAAGTTATATCTAAATCTAACATTACAAAATCAAACTATTATTATTTATAGATAAATAATACAGTAATTATAAACCATGCAATACACAAAAAACTTAATTTCTACTAGTTATTTATAAAACAATAAAATAATCCCAGAAATTTTTATAAATCTCTAGGATTATTTTTATAAATTATTTAAATCTTCTATTTTAGAGATATTCACTACTTCGATATCACCATTTATTTTTTTTATCATCCCTTTTAATACACTCCCAGGACCAATTTCATATATTTTTGTAACACCATTTTCAGTAAGTTTATTTATTATTTCCACCCATTTTACTGGACCAAATGTTTGATTAAATAATTCTTCTTGAATTTCTTCTACATTTGTTAATTCTTTAGCCGTTGTATTAGCTATAAGTGGAACTTTTGGGTTATTCCATGTTAACTTTGAAAACTCTTCTTTTATCTTTGGTGCAACTGGTTTCATTAGAGAACTATGGAATGGACCAGATACAGGAAGAAGCATAGCTCTTCTAGCACCCTTTTCCTTAAATACTTTTAAATTACCTTCTATAACATCTTTATCTCCTGCAATTACTGTTTGCTTAGGGTCATTATAATTTACAGCCTCTATAACTCCATCTATTCCAGCACAAATTTCTTCTACACTGCTTGAGTCTAATCCTAATATAGCTGCCATAGTTCCGCTTATTCCTGCCGAACTCATTATCGCCCCTCTTTTAGTAACCAATTTCATTATATCCTCATCATTTAAAACTTCACTTCCATAAAGAGCTGTATATTCACCTAAACTATGCCCAGCGACGTAATCTGGCGTTATTCCCTTATCTCTCACTAATTTTGTTAGTATTACAGATAATAAAGAAATTGAAGGCTGTGCATTTTTAGTATCTTTCAATTCTTCTTCTGGACCATTAAACATAACTTCTTTTAAGTTTTTATTTTCAATAACATTAAAAATCTTATCAAACATGGCTTTTATTTCTGTATTTTCATATAAGTCTGAACCCATACCTACTTGTTGAGAACCTTGGCCTGGATAAACAAATGCTATTTTCCCCATTTTTCCTCCTAAATTTCTTCGTTATCTTTTTTATTAGTTTTTATATCAACTACTATATTTTTTTCCGCTTTTATCTTTTTTTTTTCCATTATACTAGAAACTACAAGACCAATTCCAATAATTAAAAGTGCTAATGGAATTCCTATTCTAGTAAATCTTTCAAAAAAATCTTGGATATATAAATATGCCCCTACTCCAACTAATATCCAACCTGATGTTTTTTTCTTAGCTATACCTACAAATAAACCTATTATAATTAGTATTACTTGATAGTTTAGAAAATACTTCAAAACATCTCCACTTATAAACCCAGCTTCCTGTAATCCGTATAACACTGATAACAAAATTAATCCTAATCCTATTATAAATTTTTTTTTCATATTTACCTCCTAAAAAACTATTTCAGATATATAGAAAATACTTATCTAACTTTTCTATGTTATTTTGACCATTCTATTGCACAAGAACCATAAGTTAATCCTCCGCCAAAACCTACTAAAACTAATTTATCACCTTTTTTAATTTTACCCTCTTTATTTGCTTCATCAAGTGCTATTGGAATAGTTGCAGCTGAAGTATTTCCATACTTATCCAAATTTACAAAAAACTTTTCCATTGGCTGCTTTAGTTTTTTAGCAATTGACTCTATTATTCTAATATTTGCTTGATGTGGTATTATTAAATCTATGTCATCTATTCCTAAATTTGACTTTTCTAAAGTTTTCCCTAATGTATCAGGAAATATTTTAACTGCAAATTTAAAAATTTCTCTTCCATTCATTTTTACAAATTGATCTTTGTTATCTAAAACTTCTTGGGTAAACGGTATTCTAGAACCACTAGAAGGTACTATCAATTCACATCCTCCAGAACCATCAGCCTGTAAGTCTCCTCCAAGATATCCTCCGCTTTCTACTTCTCCTAATACTACAGCTCCTGCACCATCTCCAAATAAAATGCAAGTTCCTCTATCTTCCCAATCTATTATTCTTGAAAATGTATCTGCTCCAACAACTAATACTTTTTTATATATACCAGAACTAATAAAGCTATATCCTGTTATCAAACCATAAATAAATCCAGTACACGCTGCTTCTAAATCAAAGCCTGCTGCTTTTATTCCCAGTCTGTCTTGAACTAACGCTGCTGTCGATGGCATTTGATAGTCAGGTGTTGATGTAGCTATTATTATTAAATCTATTTCATTTTTATCTATTCCAGAATTCTCTATAGCTTTTAGTGCCGCTTTATAAGATAAATCAGAAGTCGCTTCGTCATCTGCTGCTATTCTTCTTTCTTTTATCCCTGTTCTGGTAGTTATCCATTCATCATTAGTTTCAACTATTTTTTCTAAATCCTTATTCGTTAATATTTTCTCGGGTAAATATGAACCTGTCCCCAGTATTCCAATTCTCAATCTTATCACCTACTAAAATTATTTAATTTCAAAAACTTTCCTTTTTTTCTAATTTAATAAAAATTTAAAACGAATACTTTTATTCAATAATCTTATTTATATTGAAAAAAGCAAGACGACCTAACATCTTGCCTATGTATTATCAACTATTCTACTCAGTCTCATCTTGAATTTCTATAACTTGTTTACCCTTGTATACACCAGTCTCAAGATTCACTCTATGAGGTCTTCTTACTGTTCCGTCTGCCTCTATTATAATATTAGGTGCAGAAATCGAATCATGTGCTCTTCTCATATTTCTCTTAGCTTTAGACGTCTTTTTCTTAGGTACTGCCATTGTTATCTTCTCCTTCCTATAAAACAGATATATAAATAAACATCTTATTAAATATTTTTATATAATTCACAAGATATTATAATAAATAAACATTGTTTTGTCAAGGTAATATATAAAAAAATTATTTATATTACATACTAGAATTAAAGCATTTGATTTTTTTAGTTTTCTTTTTTAATATAAATCCTCCCAATAAAATAAAACCTCCACCGATAATTTTTTGTACTGTAATTTCTTCACCTAAAAATATATATGAAAAAAACATAACATTTATGGGAGAAAAGTATAAATAATTTGAAGTCTTAACTATCCCTATATACTTTATTGCCTTTCCCCAAAATATAAAGCCTAAAAAAGAAGCGACTATTACAAGATAAGCTATTCCTAACCCCATTTTGATATCTATCTTAGAAATATCTGGAAAACTACTTTTACTAATTAACATATATAAAATCAAAAAAATAGAAGCATATGAAAAAGTTTTTTTAGTCACATAATATGCAGAATACTTAAACTTATATTTTTTTAAGCAAAGTGAATAAAAACTCCACACTATAACTGCTAAAAGCATTAAGATATCTCCTTTTATCTTTACAGAAATACCATTTGAAAATGATATTATTCCCACGCCTATCATTGATACTGTAAAGCCTAAAATTAATGCTTTAGTTATTTTTTCATCCTTTGTAAAAAAGTGTGCCACTATAGATGAAAAAAATGGAAGTGTTCCTAATATAAATCCTATATTTGAAGCTGTAGTAAGTTTTAAACCATTATTTTCTAAAATAAAATATAAAAATATTAAAAAGCCAACCATAATAAATTTGCCTTCTTCTCGTATATCCTTTTTATGATATTCATTTATATTTAGAATTGCACTTAAAAGTGAAACTAATGTAAATCTAAAAAGTAAAATTTGAACTGGTTCTAACTCTTTTAATAAATTTTTTCCTACTATATAAGTAAAATCCCAAGCAAATAAAGTTATTATTGCAAAAATATTACCTTTCATTATTTTACTTTTCATTATATATTTCCCTTCATTCTTATGAGATACATTTTTTTATTCTTTGTATATTTCTAATAACCTAACTCCTCGTTAATCAGTATAATTTTCATTCTGTTAGGAATCGACTCTCTCCTATAAACTAGGTATTTATTACATATTCTATCAGGTGACTTACAATCCATACATTCTGCTGTACTAACACATGGAGTCATTTTAGAAAGCTTTTTGGCATCCATTGGTCCTGCAAAAAGTTTTATTCTCTCTTCTCCTTCTTTTAAGTCCTTTACTAATTTATTTATCCCAATTATTACAAAAACTTGTTTTGGTCCAAATATCATTGCTGAAATCCTATTTCCATAACCATCTACATTCATTATTTCGCCATCTAATGTAACAGCATTAGCACTTAAAAAATAATGATCTGCAAAATATGCTTTTCTATAAATCTCATCCTTTTCTTCTCTTGTTTTACAAGTATCCCTATCTAAAAAATCATAATTTCCTCTTCTAAAAAAATCTAAAATTCCTGTTTCCTCTAAAGTTGTTGATCCTCCAAAAGAAATAATATCCCCGTCTGTAACAAAATCTTTTACTTTTTCTTCCAGTAATTCTTTTTTCTCTAAAAATATTAGTTCCATGTTTCTTTTTTCAAGATTTCCTTTTAATTTTTCAATTATTCTTTTTGTATGCCACTCTTTAATCTCATCCATATAAATTAGCTCCTCCCATATAGTTCTTTTATAAATAATACTTCAAATACAGCTTTTTTTCAATCACTTTTATAAAAAATTAGAAAAATAGTTCTTTTTATCCATCCGAAGAAAAGCCCTTCAAGCTGTCATCCTGAGAAGCGTAGCGACGTGAGGATCTCTAACTACCCAGACAATTAACACCTACAACACAATAAAAATACCCCTACCAATTCACTCTCATATGCCCAAAATTAATATTGTAATTTTTTTCTATATGTAGTAACATGTAAATAACATTAAAACTTCGAAAAAGTAGTACATTTTTTGATTTTATAATATCATAACATTTCTAGGAGGTAATACAATGAATAACAATATTTTAGATATTTTTTCTAGTCTTCTTGATTCGAATATTGACAAAATACAGGATTCTTTAGGCGAAAAGGATAAAAAAAATGAGATTTTATCAGCAGCATCTGTGGCTTTACCTACTATGCTTGAAGCACTAAATAAAAACACAAACTCTAAAGATGGTGCCAAATCATTAGCTGATGCATTAGAAAAAGATCATGATGGAACAAAACTTAATGATGTTGGATCTCTTATCTCTAACTATCAATCTGAAAATGGTACAGGAATACTAAAACATATGTTTGGAGACAAAGAAAGCCAAGTAACAAATACTATTAGTAAATCTAGCGGACTGGATACTTCTTCTACTTTAAAACTAATGAGTATGCTTGCTCCACTTGTTTTAGAATACTTAGGAAAAACTAAAAAGGAACAAAACTTAGATGCTGATGGTGTATCAGGACTTACAACAATGATTTCCGGCTTCCTTGGTTCATCAAATAATGGTAATATTATGGAAACTATAACAAATTTATTAGACAGCAATAAAGATGGTAATGTTATGGATGATGCCGTAAATTTATTAGGTAAATTTTTTAAAAAATAAAATTTTAGACATCAAAATAAAACTGTTTCAAAAGTACTTTTTGAGACAGTTTTTTTATAGTAATAATTATGATTATAGATAGAAAAGTAGGCATAAAAATAAATGCAAAAAAAATATAAGGTAGAATAACAAACTGAAAGGAACAAACCCACTCTCTTCTCCTGAAAATATGATACTGCGGGACCTGTAACTTTTCATTACCTCTGCTATTTATTTCTTAATATCTTGTATTTCATTACTTTCATCATATAAATTCACCAGTAGAAGCATCAATTTTCATTTCATGCTTCTTAACCCCATTTACCACTTCAATATCATAGTAAAGCTTACCATTATTTACATGTAATTCATAAGAAAATATAAGTCCTCCACCAGTTTTTTCCATTACTTTTTTCTTAGCATCATCAATATTAATTTTAGAACTTAAAACTAAATCTTTTATATAGTTTTCATCACGACTACCATTAATTCTATCTTTTTCATATTCTATTATTTCAGAATCATTATCATCGATTTTTATTTCATATTTTGACTTTCCATTTAAAATTTCAATTTCATGTTTTGCTTCATATCTTCTGTTCTTTACGGAATATTCTACTACTGTTCCTCCGCCAGATACTTCCATTGCCATATCAATAGCTTCTTTTTCAGATAAATTTAGTGCTATTACAGGCACTTTTTCACTATCTTTACTAGTCATAATTATTTCATTTTCATTATTATTTTTTAATATTCCACCAACATATATAACAGCAGTCCCCAGTACTAATACGAATATTACTGTTAAAGCAATTATTTTTTTGTTTTTTAATTCCATATTTATAACCTTCCTTTTCATTATTTAAAGTGCAGCAGTGAAGTGGGCTGTCTCCATTGAATATCCTTGTAAAGTTATTCAATATCAATAAATTTACTATTTCACTTTTCTATTTCTTATTTTGAAATATTTATATTAACCATCCTCATATCTGCCACAAATTAAGCTTATTAAAACTTAAATGTATATCCTGCTGCTATTCCTAATTTTTGAAGATTCTTTTTAGAATCATTAATTTTATAATTAGAATCTTCATATGAAGTTTTAGTTTCTGTGCTGTCATAACTCAACTCAAAACTCCAATTTTGTAATTTTATTCCTGCTCCAACCCCATAAAAAAATCCATTTTCAATTTTTAATTTATTTGTTTCTCCAGTTTTATAATTCTTAACATCATTTTTTGTATTTGCGATGTCATACCCCACTCTTCCTATTAAATAAGGTGTTATTTTAGAACTATTTGTAAATTCATATTTGATAATTCCATATAATGGTGCTGTAAGTATTACTGAATCATCATATTTATAATCATAATTATTAGCATTTCCATTATTTAAATATTTTTTTGAAAAGTCTTTATCTCTTGCTTTAACTCCTCCAAAGTCAAATCCAACTCCAAACTTTAAATTTTCAGGAAGTTTAGGTAAATTTGAAGTATAATCTACACCTATAAATGTTCCACCATTCATTTTCGTATTTTGATTTATTGATGATGTATTATCATTTTGATCAAAATTAGTCCCAGTAAGCCCTCCTCTTATTGTTAGTTCTCCTGCTAATCCTAAATTGCTTATTAGAGCAATTAATAATAATGTTTTTTTCATTTTCTCCTCCTAGTTTTTATATAATATTTTTATTATTGTTTATCTATAAATTTTGTTTATTGTCCTTTTTACCTTTTAAAAAACTCATTATTTTATATACTTTTTCAAAAATATTACCAACTCTTTTAGAAGTGGCTAATTCTTCACTTAATACTTCTTCAAAAGCATCCAGAACTTTCTCACACTCTTCTACTCCTATTCCTGATTCTACTGAAACCTTTGCAATCATTTCTGTTTTATTCATAATTCACTCTCCTATATTTTACTACAAATATTTATAGACCGACCGTCAGTCTATAAATATTATATATCATTTTATTTATAATGTCAAATATATTTTTGGAAAAATATTGATTTGAATGTAAGCCTTGACTTTATTATAATAATCATATTATAATTCATGATGAATGACACATTGGAGGTATAAAATGGGAGTTTCTAAAAAACCTGAAGAACGTAAAAATGAAATTTTAGATAATGCTGAAATGCTTTTTATTACAAAAGGATATTCTAAAACTACAATAAATGATATTTTAACAGCAGTTGGTATTGCCAAAGGAACTTTTTATTATTATTTTAAATCCAAAGAGGAAGTTATGGATGCTATTGTATTACGTTTTATAGATATTGAAATGGGTGCAATTAAGCTTATATCCTCAGATCAAAGTCTTAATGCTTCTGAAAAAATATTTAAAATTATTATAAGACAGAGTCCTGAATCAGATAAAAAAGAAAAAATGATAGAACAATTTCACCAGATAGATAATGCAGAAATGCATCAAAAAAGTTTGGTACAGACTATTCTCCAACTAACACCTGTTTTAACTGATATAGTTGAGCAGGGCATAAAAGAAAAAGTTTTTAAAACAGAGTATCCTAAAGAAGTTGTAGAGTTTTTTCTTGTTTCCTCACAAATTTTATTTGATGATGGTATATTTCAATGGAAACCTTCTGAAATAATTCAAAAATCAAAAGCTCTGGCTCATATTATGGAAATTACATTAGGTGCTAAATCTGGTACTTTTGACTATATAGCAAAAAAATATAAACAAGAGATTTCCGAATAAAATAAAACTTAAAAAATATCTAAAATGAAAAGCTGCCTCAAATTTCTATTTGAGACAGCTTTTTTTATATACTGATTATACTGATTTTTTTGATGATCTTTTTCTATCATTTTCTGTAAGATATTTTTTTCTTAATCTTATATTTTTTGGTGTTATTTCTACTAATTCATCATCTTCGATATATTCTAATGCTAACTCTAATGTAAACTCTTTTGGAGGAGCTAATTTAAGCGCATCATCATTTCCTGATGATCTTGTATTAGTTAATTTTTTACCTTTACATACATTTACTACTAAGTCGTTTTCACGTGAATGCTCTCCAACTATCATTCCTTCATATACATCTACTCCAGGAGCTATGAAAAGTATTCCTCTAGGTTGTAAATTATTCAATGAGTAACCTACACTTGTTCCAGCATCCATAGATATTAGAACTCCTCTTCTTCTAGTTACTACTTCTCCTTTAAATTCTCCATAATCATAAAATGAATGATTTAAAATTCCTGTTCCTCTAGTTTCAGTCAAGAACTCATTAGTGAAACCTATTAATCCTCTTGCCGGTACTTTGAACTCAAGTCTTGTATAACCATCAGTTCCTTGGATCATGTTTATCATTTCACCTTTTCTAACACCTATTTTCTCTATTACTACACCAACGAATTCATCTGCAACGTCAACTATAGCAAGCTCTATAGGCTCTTGTTTTTTCCCATCAACTGTTCTATAAATAACTTCCGGCTTAGATACTTGTACTTCATAGCCTTCTCTTCTCATGTTTTCTAATAGTATAGATAATTGTAATTCTCCTCTTCCTTTTACTACATATGAATCTGGAGAATCAGTAGGCTCTACCTTCATACTTACATTATGTTGTAACTCTTTTTCTAATCTTTCGATAAGATTTCTAGAAGTTACATATTTACCATCTTTACCTGCAAATGGTGAGTTATTTACAGAGAAAGTCATTGCTAGTGTAGGTTCATCAATATCAATAACTGGTAATGCTCTAGGATTTTCTTTATCAGCTACAGTTTCACCTATATCTATTTTTTCTAATCCAGCTATTGTAATTATATCTCCACACACAGCTTCTTCTAGTTCTACCTTTTTCAATCCTTCATAACCAAAAATTCTAGTGATTTTATAATTTACTAGTCCACCATCTCTTTTAATTAAAGTTACTTCTTGATTCTTTCTTAAAACACCATTATGAATTCTTCCAGTACCTAATTTACCTAAGTATTCATCATACTCAATATTAGTAACTAACATTTGAAATGGCTCGTTAGAATCTCCTTCTGGATCATCTACATGTTTTAAAATAGCTTCAAAAAGCGGTTTCATATCTACTGATTCCTCTTCTAATTCATTTTTAGCAAATCCACCTTTAGCAGATGCATATACTATTGGAAAATCTAATTGCTTTTCATTTGCTCCCAAATCCACAAATAAATCGAATACTGAATCTACTACTTTATCTGGTGAAGAATTTGGTCTGTCTATTTTATTAATAACTACTATTGGTCTTAATCCATGCTCTAGTGCTTGTTTTAAAACATATTTTGTCTGAGGCATTACACCTTCAAATGCGTCTACTAATAATAATACTGAATCTACCATCTTTAGTATTCTTTGTACTTCTCCTCCGAAATCAGCATGTCCTGGAGTATCTACTACATTTATTTTATAATCTCCATAATGTAATGAGGCATTTTTAGAGAATATTGTGATTCCTCTTTCTCTTTCTAAGTCATTGCTGTCCATTATTCTTTCTGTCATCTTTTCATGTGCCGAAAATGTTCCTGATTGTCTAAGCAACGCATCTACCAATGTTGTCTTACCATGGTCTACGTGTGCTATTATTGCAATATTTTTGATATTTTTCATTGTTTTCCTTTCTTTCTTTTCGCTATTTTATAATATTATATTCCTTCTTGTCTCCACATATTTCAAAATAAAGGAGAGAAGGAATTTTTTCCCTTTATCTATATTTATGAAGTTTTTGCTACGGAACATTATATCATGAAATAGAAGAAAAAATAAGTTTTTGTTTTCAATATGCTGATAATTCCATTTTTTTTCAGTAAAAAATCCACATATATTTTATTTATTTTTACACTTAAATATTTAGTAATTTTAATGATTTTTAGTTATAGTTTCTATAAAAAAAGAAGTTATCCGAAAAAAACTTTTTCCAAAATAACTTCTTTTATAAATTTATTTATTTTCTTTTATACCATTTGAATATTTTTCTACTTTACTTACATTTCCATTCTCATCATAATATG
>JAGOZX010000041.1:20258-26412 GCA_018058425.1 Sebaldella sp. | reverse complement strand
ATAATATGGTCTGTATACTTTCTAAATTCTTTTCCTATACCACAGCAGCATACTACTACCTTTGCTCCAGCTTTATGTGCATTTCTAGCTGATTCTATAATATCTTCATCCTCACCTTTTAGGGTAAATATTATATATAATTGGTCTCTTTTTTCATCTTTACTTATTTTTTTCATTATATTAGGATCTGTAATTTTAAAAACATTGAAATCCATTAATTGTAACTTTAAAGAAAACTCTTCTGCCACTAATTCTGTAAGTCCTCTTGCTAGAACTATTATCTTTTCACTTTTTTTTATTAATTCCAAAACTTCTAATATTCCATTAACTGAAAGGTTTTCTATTGTTTGTCTAGTTTCAATTAAAGACTTACTAAAAATCTCATTTATATCCTTTGAGTCATCTTCTTCTTTAGTATTTTTTGATAATGTATAACGTAATTCTATAAATCCATTTAATCCACATTTTTTTATAGCTCTCGAAACTGTGGCTGGAGAAGTAAAAGTTTCCTCTGCAATATCCACAATAGACATATTTACTAACTTTTTTTCATTTTCATTTATGTATTTTACTACCTGTTCTTCTGAGTTTGTCAGTTCTGACTTTACTTTATCAGTTAATTTTATTATCATAAGCCGCCTCTTTTCTTTACAGGATTCTATTATTCTTTTATTTATTATTAAAATTATACTTATATTTTACCATATATTTACACACATTGCACTCATTTCTACCTAATTTTCTGGTATTATTTATATATTCTCCCAAACTAAAAAAGTTATCTCTTTTTATCGAGACAACCTTATAAAATTATGCTGTATATTTCTTTAATAACTCCAAAACTTCTATTTCTGAATTTGTAACTTCTAACTTTTCTCTAAATTCATCGTCTAATATTGACTTTGATAATTTTATCAAAATTTCTAAATGTTCATTTTTGGAATTTTCCTCAGAAATCATGATCAAATAATTTCTTTTATTATTTTAGCTGGATTGCCACCAACTAAAGTATTATCAGGAACATCTTTTGTAACCACAGCACCAGAGGCTATCACTGCATTATTTCCTATAGTAACTCCAGGATTTATAACTGCTCTTCCGCCTATCCATACATTGTCTCCTATTCTTACTGGTTTACCTAATTCTTTTCCAGAATTTCTCTCAATAGGATCTAAAGGGTGAGTAGCAGTATAAATATGAACTCCAGGAGCCATCATACAGTTATGACCTATTATTATAGGGCACACATCTAGCATCACACAATCAAAATTAGCATAAAAACTTTCTCCCACTTGGATATTATAACCATAGTCAAATTTAAACGAAGACTCTATATGTAGCCATTCTCCCGTTTTACCAAGTATCTTTTTTATTAACTCAGTTCTTTTTTCTTTATCACTTTCATCTGTTTGATTATATAATCTGTCTAATTTTCTTGCATTTAGTCTGTCATTTCTTAGTTCTTTGTCACTAGGATCATACATTTCCCCTGAAATCATTTTTTCTTTTTCTGTTTTCATTATTTTTCTCCTCTTTATTATAAATGACTTTTTTATTATGTTAAGATGATCTAAAATCCTGTCTCTTTCTAAATAATCATAAAACTTTATTTCCCACCAGAATTAATAAGTATCTTTTCAATGTCTTTATAGGCTTTTTTTCTAGCATGCCCTAATGGTGTAACTCCATCTTTATCTGCTATATTAGGGTTTGCTCCATATTTCAAAAGTAATTCTACTACTTTTTTATGATTTTCACTTCCATTACCTAATATTATTGCTTCTAAAAGTGCTGTCCACCCCAAATTATTTATATGATTTACATCTATGTCAGTATTTTCAAGAAGGTATTCCACAGTTTCCACATATCCATGCTCTGAAGCTGGAATTAAAGCAACTCCGCCATATCTATTTGTAATTTTTGTACTTGCACCTGCTTTAGTTATTATTTTTAAAATTTCCAGCTGTCCCTCTGCACCAGAGTATAAAAAAGGATTATTTTTCATATCATCTTGAATATTTACATCTGCTCCATTATCAATTAATAGTTTGACCATCTCATAATTATTGTTATATGTAGCAATCATTAGTAAAGTTCTTTGATTACTATCTTGAGTATTTATATTAATATTCTCTTTTAAAAGTTCCCTTACTTTTTGTATATTACCTTTACTCACTGCTTCTATAAGATTTTTCCCCATAATACTACTCTCCTTTTTGTTCATAATATCACTTTTCCCCAAACTGCATTGATACAGCACTCCCATAAGAGAGATAAGTATTAACAATATAAATATTTTTTTTGGCATTTTTCACCTCTATATTTTTTTAGTCTAATAATTTCTCCACTGCATTATAAAATGCATATATCGTTGCTTCTATTATAGGATCTCTATTAGTGTCAAAAGATTCATCTACAATATAGCCTACTGATTCTGATTCTGTAAAATCTTTATTCCATAATGTATGATATATTTCGAATCTTTCTTCATCAAGATTTTGCACAACATCAAATTGATAATTAAAACTTGATCCTCTTAAAAAACAAATATGCTTTTTATTTTCATCATCTGGAATAAATGTAAAATATGAATCTCCATTTTCTTCTTCTATTGTTCCTTTGTCTTTCTCTCTTTTAGGATTATTATAGACTTTATCAAATATCTCTGTTAGCTCTGCATCTTTAAATGATGAATGTAATTTTTTTAATTTTTCTTTATCAGAAACTGATTTATTTTCAATAAAATATTCTAATATCTGAGTATTATTTGGAAAATATACTGATCTAAATAACTCCTCTTCTATCTCACTAAGCATCACATCAGAAGCCTTACAAGTGGTAGGATATAATACATAAAGACCATCACCAGTATAACTTTCATCATAAACTACCATACAATCTGTATTTATTAGAGCATAAGAATCTAATTCTCCTATATACATTCTGAAATCCTTTGCTATTAACAGATCTGTACTTAATAAACCATTTATATATAGTTCACCATTATTCTGAATTCCATATAAACATTCACAATCTATGTCTCCATTTACATAAAATATATTTCCACTTAGACTTATATTTTTAGCTTTTAAATTTCCAGCTACAGCAAACATTGGAGAATAGTCAGTATCATAATGCATTATATATTGCTCTACAATAAGATCTTTCAAAAAAATGAACCCTGCTATTCCAAACTCTTCATTACCTATATCCAACTGAAATTTTTGAAGTTTTACATTTTCTTCTGCCAATAAAAAAAAGTTTTTCTCATTTTCACTAGGAAACCTTAACTCATCATTTGATATATCATAAAGCTCTTCATCAATTCCCTCAAGCTTAAAGTCCCTCAGTAATATCTCTGCTTCTCTATATGAAATTACTTTAAATTTATATCCTTCAAATTCATAAAATCTTTCTTCTTCCATCATTAATAAAAGTCTCCTTCTTTTTCTTCATTTACACATTCAACAATTGACTGTATACTGTCCTTTTTTGTTTCTTCTTTTTCCTGATCAAAAATTTTCAATAGTTCCTTCATATTCTCATCTAACTTATCTTTATGCATCTTTTTCAATTTTCTTTTTATTGTATTTATCATAATTTTATCAAGTAAATTTAATTTTTTTATGTCAAAATCACCCTTTAACATAAAGAGTTTTATTTGTGACTTTAGATCTTTGGTAAAATTTTGTTCTATAACACTATTTCTATTTTTTTCAGTTTCTGAAAGTATCCCTGTTGTAAATATTATAATTTTTTTATCTTTTAATTTTTTTAAATTTTGGGTAATTAGCTTTACTCCTGATATTTTAAATGCAAAAAGCGGTCCACCATACACTATAGTTTTATACTTTTCTAATTCCTCTATTTTCACTTCTAAAACTTCTAATAAATCAGCATTAATACTTTTAGCTATCCAGTCTGCATAGTATTTAGTACTACCATACTTAGACTTATAAACTACTACTGTATCTTTCTTTTCTAACAATGAAAATCACCGCCTTCAAATTTAAATATAAAATCACTAATTAAAATCCTTCAAATCTTGCTCTATTTTATTTTGTGTCTCACTTTCTCCATAACCAAGTAAATCAAAAATTATTTTTAGACGTTTTATAGCATCTAAGGCTGTCTTTTTTAACTCTGGATCAATTACTCCTGTTATTTTTATTTCTCCCAAAGCTACTGCAATATTTACTTGATCTGTTGCTAATATTGAGTGTCTATCTTTATTAATTAATTCTTGGATTGCTTTTTTATCAAAAGAATCATATTTTATGTAGTTTAAATCCCAGATATCTGAAACTATCTTTTTAGGGAACGAAGTAATTTCCTCTCCATTATTTCCATTTTTATAATAATCTTCCAACTCATACAGTGTATCCGCACCATTGTCATTTCCAAATGGAGCTTCTTCATCAGTACAATCATAATAAAACTCATCTGTGAAGGCCTTTATAAAATTTGGATGACTTGTTTTTCTATCTATTCCTACCTCTTCGTCATCAAAATACAGTTCTTTTACATTATTATTCATTTTGCCTCTCCTTATATTTTCCTATGTTTTTTTATCTTAATCATATCAAATTTTTAAAAATTATTCAAAAGATAATAATTTTATTTTAGAATTTATAATTATCTACAAATCCCCTGTTCTTTTGCTATTCTTTCTACTTCTTCTGCCACTGCCTCAGCGACTCTTTTATCAAAAGCATCTGGTATTATATAATCTTCTTTTAGCTCACTCTCATCTAATAAATTAGCAATAGCCTTTGCAGCAGCCATTTTCATTTCTTCAGTTATTTTTTTTGATTTTGCATTTAATGCTCCTCTAAATAATCCTGGAAATGCCAGTACATTATTTACTTGATTAGGATAGTCAGAACGCCCTGTCCCCACTATTCTTGCACCTGCTTGTAGTGCTAATTCAGGCATTATTTCAGGTTCTGGATTAGCCATTGCAAATATTACAGGATCACTCCCCATTTTTTCTACCATTTCTTTGGTTAATATTTTTGGTGCTGATACTCCTATAAATATATCAGCTCCTATTATTGCATTACTTAGACTGCCTTCAATATCATTAGGATTTGTCAGAAGTGCTAATTCTTTATGAGAAAAATCATACTTATCTATATTTTTCTTAGTTAATATACCTTCCTTATCTACCATTATTATTTCTTTTACTCCTAGGTCATTAACTAATTTACAGATAGAACTTCCAGCTGCTCCTGCTCCATTTATAACTACTTTAGCAGTTTTAATATCTTTTTTTAAAAATTTATATGCATTTATAAGTCCTGCTACTACTACAATAGCAGTTCCATGTTGATCATCATGAAATACTGGAATATCCAGTTCTTCTTTTAATCTCTTTTCTATTTCAATACATCTAGGAGCTGATATATCTTCTAGATTTATTCCACCAAAGCCTGGTGCTATTAGTTTTACAGTTTTAATTATTTCTTCTGTATCCTGAGTATCTAAGCATATTGGAAAAGCATCAACTCCAGCAAACTCCTTAAACAAAATTGCTTTCCCTTCCATTACAGGAAGTGCAGCCTTTGGTCCAATGTTCCCCAGTCCTAAAACTGCTGAACCATCAGTTATTACTGCTACCATATTTCCTTTTGAGGTATATTTATACACATTTTCTTCATTTTCTGCTATTTTTTTACATGGTTCTGCTACACCAGGTGAATAGGCTAGACTTAATTCTTCTCTATTAGTTACTTTCACTTTTGATGTTACTTCTATTTTACCTTTGTTTTTTTCATGTAATTTCAATGATTCTTCATATACAGACATTCTATTCTCCTTTTTTAATTTGGTGTGATTTGCTTGCTTTAAAGTATCACCTTATATTGATGGATTTTTCTCGATTTAAAGTACAAGGTATAATGTTAAACTATTAATAAACCAATACTTACAATTAAAAACTAAGCCCCACAATCTGTCATTGTGAGGAGCTGGCGACGTGACAATCTAGGATTTTAACCATACATTTCTATTCAAGTTAACGTCACAGATCCTCACGTCGCTTCGCTCCTCAGGATGACAGATTGATAGGTTTTTCTTGCTTTGAAAGTATAACATTAAACTATAATAAACCAATACTTCCATTCAGAAACTAAGCCCCGCAAGCTGTCATTGT
>JAGOZX010000041.1:0-20158 GCA_018058425.1 Sebaldella sp. | reverse complement strand
GAGGAGCTGGCGACGTGACAATCTAGGATTTTAACCATACATTTCTATTCAAGTTAACGTCACAGATCCTCACGTTGCTTCGCTCCTCAGGATGACAGATTGATAAGTTTTTCTTGCTTTGAAAGTATAACATTAAACTATAATAAACCAATACTTCCATTCAGAAACTAAGCCCCGCAAGCTGTCATTGTGAGGAGCTGGCGACGTGACAATCTAGGATTTTAACCATACATTTCTATTCAAGTTAACGTCACAGATCCTCACGTTGCTTCGCTCCTCAGGATGACAGATTGATAAGTTTTTCTTGCTTTGAAAGTACAAACCTATAAAGTATAAATTAAGATTACCCCATACCTCACAATTTTACAGACTCCTATACTCCTTCTGCCCCTCTTCATATAAATCATTCCCATAAATATCATTAATAACTATCACCGGAAAGTCCACAACTTCAAGCTTCCTAACTGCCTCTGTCCCTAACTCTTCATAAGCAACTATTTCAGAACTTTTTATAGACTTGGCTATCAAAGCCGCTGCTCCACCCACAGCTGCAAAATAAACAGCTTTATTTTTCTTAATCGACTCCTTCACCTCGTTATTCCTAGCACCTTTACCAATCATTCCTCTTAATCCATTATCCATTAATAAAGAAGAATAAGAATCCATCCTTCCACTGGTAGTAGGTCCCGCACTTCCTATTATTTGATCAGGCTTTTCTGGTGTAGGCCCTACATAATAAATAACTGCTCCTGTAAGTTCAAATGGCAGATTTTCCCCATTTTCAATAAGCTCTACAATCTTTTTATGCGCAGCATCTCTTGCCGTATAAATAATTCCAGATAATTTTACCATATCTCCTGTTTTTAATTTAGAAATATCTTCTGCTTTCAATGGTGTATTTATATTTATCATCTTATAACTCCTTAAATAAATCTTATCTACAAAATATTTATAATATAACTTCCTTATGCCTTGCTGAATGACAATTTATATTTATTGCAACTGGTAATGAAGCTATATGACATGGATATGAATTTACTTTCACTGCAAGTGCTGTGTTTATTCCACCCAGACCCATTGGTCCAACTCCTGTTTTATTAATTAACTCTAATAATTCTTCCTCTAATTTTCTATCAATTAAATTATTGCTATCGTCATTAATATCTCTTAAGAGCGCTTCTTTAGCAAGAAGAGCTGCTTTTTCAAAACTTCCTCCTATTCCAACTCCTACTATAATAGGCGGACACGGATTTCCTCCTGCATTTAATACTGTATCCACTACTAATTTTTTTACACCTTCTATTCCATCAGCAGGTTTTAACATTTTTACTAAGCTCATATTCTCACTTCCACCACCTTTAGGTGCTATTACTATTTTTACCTTATCTGAACTAAATATGAGTTTAGTGTGTATAATTGCCGGTGTATTATCTTTCGTATTGATTCTATTAAGAGGATGTTCAACCATAGATTTTCTTAGATAGCCTTTTTCATAACCATTTCTAACTCCATCTTGAATAGCATTATATATGTCTCCATTAATTTTCACTTCTGTACCTACTTCTAAAAATACCACAACTAGCCCTGTATCTTGGCACATTGGCACCATTTCATTAGAAGCTATCTCATCATTTTCTATAATTTGCTCTAGAATATTTTTTCCTATCATAGATTTTTCAGTTTTATAAGCTGACTTTATCTTATCAAGAATTTTTTCATCAATAAAATAATTAGACTCTATACAAAGTCTCTCTACTTCTTTAGAAACAAGTTTTAAATCTAGTTCTTTCATTTTCATCCCCCTTACTCTTATTTACTTATATTTTTCAGCTATTTTACTTAAGCTTTTGTAGTCTACTTTTTCAGTAAACCCTTTATCTACAGGAATTTTTTCTATAAATATTATTTTATCCGTACCAATATTCATGTTATTTATTTTTTCCTCAATACCATCTTGAATCTCAAAGTCCTTTTCACCCTGAGTCGCTACTAATTCTACAAATAATAAAGCTTTTCCATTTGACTCTAAAATTGCTGTTCTTTCTATATTTTTTTCAAAAGACAGCATAGTTTCCACAGAAAAAGGATAAATATTTTCATTTCCCTTTGTGATCATTGCCTTTAATCTTCCTAAAAGCCACAGTCTGTCTTTATCATCCACATATCCCAAATCTCCAGTTTTAAGCCAAATTGTATCATTAATTTTTATTTTCTCATCACTAACTTCACTTATATGACCTTTCAAAACATGTTTTCCTGTTACTATTATTTCTCCAATACTTCCTTTAGGTAAAAATTCTACCTCTTCATTTTCATCTATATCTTTTCTTTCGCCTTTAATTATTTCTAATCCTAATTCTTCCACTATCTTTCCAGCTAATAAACCATTCCCAGATTTCATTTTTTCTATATCCTCTTCACTAACTTGATCTAAAGATAACTCTGCTATTGGCTCTACTTCTAAGGAAGCATATATAGACTTAATTTCTGCATATGGAAAAACTTTTTTTAAACTTTCTAAAAACAATGGAAATACAGGTGTTCCTCCTGTATATACTTTCTTTATATTATGTATATTTCTACCTATAGCTTCATATATTTCAATAAATGGATTAAAAAAAGCAGGAGGCGCTATTATTGTATCTATATTTTCATTTTTTATTTGATTTATTATTATATTTCCATCAATATCTTCTGATGTTTTTAATGAAATTTCAGGAACTATACTTGTAATTCCAGATGAAATATTTGATAGTAAAAATGTAGGCAGAATTACCAAAACTTTACTATCTTTATCTATATCTAATATTTTTTTTAAAACCTCTTGTTGATTTAGCAAAAATTCATGAGTTTTTGAAATTATTTTTGGTTCTCCAGCACTTCCATCAGTAAATGTAACCATAGCTTTAGTATTTTTATCAATTTCTATTTTTTCAAATTTATCTGAAAAACTTTCATATTCTGTTAAACTTTTATAAAATGGTATTTTTTTATCTACTATAAATTTATGTGGTATTTTTCTAATTTCTTTATTCAAATAAGTAAAAACACCTGTCTTTTTATCAGGAATAATCAATCCTTTAGGTGGAAATAATTTACAACAGTTCTCTATATACTTAGTATCTGCATGCTGATCTATAAAAACAGCTGTAAGCTTCATTTTAAGAATTGCAATAAGCGTAGAATAAAGTGTAACAGACATTGGTAAAAAAACTAATACACCATCTCCTTCTTTAAGACCTATTTCTTTAAACATATTGGCTATTTTAGAAGAATTTTTTTCTAGATAACCAAAAGATATTCTCTCAGAATTTTTTGTATCAATAATTGCTGCTTTGTTTGGAATTTTGGCACTAAGATCATTTAAAATATTCGTTATACTCATTTTATCTCCATCCCATATAGTTTATATTTTATTATTTTTTTACTTAATCTATTTTTTCATTTGGATACAAGTTATTCTAATATATTAATTTATTTTCTTAATTATAGCATTTACCTATCAAAATAAAAAGTTTATCTTAGATAAAAAAGAAAAACTTGATTCTCACTTATATAGAAGTTTTCTATAGTAAAATCAAGTTTTTCTGTAAGGCTAAGCTTGTGCTGCTTTAGTCAATGGTGGTATTATTTGTTTCTTTCTAGATACCACTCCTTTTAATGTTAATAATCTATTATTTGCTTTTTGTTCAAAGGCTTTTTCAGCTATATCAGTTTTATCTCCCATAATTATAGAGACAGAATTATTATTTAGTATGTCTGTTATAACAAACATAAATAATACGAGTCCTTCTTTCACTGATAATTCATCAATTGCTTTTTCAAATTTTTCTTTTTTAAGAAGTACTTTATCGATATCAATTGTGCTTACTTGAGCTATTCCCATTTTCATATCATCTATTTCAAATATTTTCATATCCATATTTAGTAGTTCTTCTTCAGTTTTATCATCTAAATTAGTTCCAGCTATAAGCATTTCCAAACCATATTTCTCTAAATTCACTTCAGCTATATCAGCTAATTCTTTAGCTGCCTTTATATCTATCTCTGTACATGTAGGAGACTTAAAAAGCAGTGTATCTGATACTATAGCAGAGAGCATTAATCCTGCTACCTTTTTCTCTGGAATAATAGAAGCTTCCTTATATAAACCATATAAAATAGTAGAAGTACATCCCACAGGTTCCATTCTGACTTTCAATGGTTCATCAGTATGAAAATTAGAAATTCTATGATGATCTACTAATTCTAGTATTTTTGCTTCTTCAATTCCATCTGCTGTTTGTGTTCTTTCATTATGATCCACTAATATAACTTCTTCTCCACTAACATTTGTTTGAAGTTTTGGAGCTTCTACATTAAAATAGTTCAGTACGAACTCTGTTTCCTTACTTATTTCTCCTAGTCTTATAGGAATAGTATTTTCCCCTGTTTTATTTTTTAGTTCAGAAAAAGCAATCGCTGAACAAATACTGTCTGTATCTGGATTTTTATGACCAAATATTAATATTTCTTTTGACATTTGTTTCTTTCCTCCTTGTTTTTTATTATATCTAAGATTCTTTATTATAAAAAATCCTATAATTTTATTAGCTATATTTTATTTATCAGTTCTTGTTTCATCGTTACTTAGTTATAGAGTCCTCCAAAAGCTGAAATTATTGAAAAAATTAAAAAGGTCACTAAAAAACCTATTGCTCCACCTGCAAATACCTCTTTAAAACTATGTATCTTTGATTTCACACGGCTTTGAGCTACTAAAAGAGCCATTAAAAATGCTAAAATCAATACTCTTATATCATTTGTTAAAAATAATACCATAGCAAATATTGAGAATGCTATAGCACTATGTCCGCTTGGCATACCGCCTTCTAATGGAGTTCCTTTTCCCCAAAAGGCCTTTAATGTTACCACAATTAAACATATCAACCCTAGTGTAATAGCTACTATATTTCCTGTTCTACCTGCAATTCTTGTCATTTGAAGATTTGCATTAAAAATATTTAAAGCTTTATCATAAAATATAAGATAGCCTACAATTATAGCATTTATTGCAGCGACTAAAACACCTGCTGCTGCGACATCTTTAGCAAGTTTAGCTAAGTCATGTCTTTCTGGTGATATTAAATCTACTATTGCTTCTACTGATGTGTTTATTAATTCAGTTACTAATACCACACAAATTGTTATAGCCAAAATCATTAATTCTATCTTACTAACATTTGTTATAGTAGCGATTGTCATAATAATAATCGCTACTATAACATGGACTTTCATATGTTTTTCACGTCTTATAGTTTCTATTGTTCCCTCTATTGCATGATTAAAACTATCTATTATCTTTCTATCTCTTTCACGTTCTTTTTTTATATCCCAATTTAGATCTTTATATTTTTTAAATAATTTGAATTTACTCAATATCAGCCTCTCCTATACCCAAATTTCTCTAAAATTTCTTCTTCTTTGGCTCTCATTACTGATTTGTCATCTTCCTCTATATGATCATAACCTAATAAATGAAGTATTCCATGACACAGTACATAAAAAAACTCTCTTTCTTCACTGTGTTCATATTCTGATGCTTGCTCACTCACTCTATCAGAAGAAATTATTATATCACCTAATATATTAAAAGGTCCTATATTTTCAGTTTCATTATAAGCAAATGATATAACATCAGTTGGCTCATCTTTTTCTCTATACTCTTTATTTATACCTTTTATAATTTCATTAGTTGTTATCAATACAGATACATAAGGATCTTCATCCTCTTCAAATCCTTCATGTTCTAAAATAAAGTCCACAAACTTGATTATTTTTTCCTCATCCATATATTCAAATATTTCTGGAATATCATAAGATACTTCTATATTATTCATGTTTAAAATCCTCTTCCTCTAATAATTTCTTATCTTCTCCTACTTTAGGATACTGTATTCTTTGATGATAAGCTCCCTGTAAAACATCTAAAAATGCTCTAACTACTATCTCTATTTCTCTTAAACTGATATCCGCCAATGCTAATTGACCATCCTCTATTTTATATTTAATTAAATATCTTACTAAACTCTCTAAACTCTCTTTTGACTTATCTTCCGAAGCTCTTACTGCCGCTTCTATTGTATCAGCTAATAATATAATTGCAGCTTCTTTAGATCTTGGTTTTGGTCCGCTGTATCTAAAGTCTTGCTCTCTTATCTCTTCGCCTTCTTCTTTCGCCTTATTATAAAAATATTGCACTAATGTTGTTCCGTGATGTTCCAACATTATATCTAATATCTCTTTAGGAAGGTTATATTTCTTACCTAATATAACACCGTCTTTAGTGTGAGAAATTATTATTAATGCACTTAAAGTTGGTTTTATATGTGTATGTGGATTCTCTCTTCCTTTTTGATTCTCCACAAAAAAGTTTGGTCTTTTCATCTTTCCTATATCATGATAATAGGAAGCTACTCTCGCAAAGGTGGCATTTGCCCCAATTGACTCTGCTGCTCTTTCCGCTAACGCACCTACCATTATACTATGGTGAAAAGTTCCTGATGCTTTCACTAGTAAACTTTTTAATAAAGGATGTGAAAAATCACTTAACTCTAGTAATTTTATATTGGTTAATATGTCAAAGGTGTTCTCAAAAAATGGAAGTAGTGCAAGACAAATCATTCCGGTTAGTATACCTGAAAATATTGACAGTATAATTAAGAGACCTATTATAGTCATAGGAAACTGATTTACTAATCCATAAGCCACGGATAGCAAGGCCTGAAATACTCCCAGAAATACCCCTAACTTTACAAACTCACTTCTATTTACCAGCGAAGAAGCCTGATAAATAGCGACTACTGTAACTGCTAAAGTTATTAAGAACCAAGTTTCATCTCTAGTTAGTAAAACTAAGTTAAACATCGAAAGCGTAATAGCAAAAACTCTGTCGCCTAATATTGATAAAATTATAGGCACTATAGCAAAAGGTAATAAATAAAGCAGAAACCCTGCTTGAAAAAAGGTCAAGTAAATTAAGTTCAATATTGCTATAGTTATCAAGCTTGGATAAAACGCCTTTGAATCCATTATTTTTTTCGAATATTTTTTTAGTATATAGTATAAAAGCATTGATAAAATAA
Source organism: Sebaldella sp. (assembly GCA_018058425.1). Lineage (GTDB taxonomy): Bacteria > Fusobacteriota > Fusobacteriia > Fusobacteriales > Leptotrichiaceae > Sebaldella. The sequence continues at coordinate 13,034 of JAGOZX010000041.1, read as the reverse complement.
GGAAAGATAATAATAATCCCACACTTTTTCTAGCTTTATCAGTTACTTTCACTAAGCTTAGTTTTTCTAATTTTTCATAAATATCTGGAGTAATTACTTCCCCTTTTTTTAGTATTATATCCCCTCTATATACTTTAATCTCTTGTTTTTTTAATGAATCTATATTTTTATCTATTTTTTCTTGTGTTTTTTCTTTATTAAATTTCAAATTTACATCTATAAAGTTCTTAAGAAGTTTTTTTTCTTCTGGAGCTAACGTAAAATCTTTAGTAGATACTACTTTGTCATAGTCAGTTTTCTTAACTATTCCTATTTCATATATTTTTTGCATATCACGAATTAAAGATAGAACATATGAACTGCTGTCTTTTATGATAATTGTTCTTAAATCTCCTACTGATAGATTTAATTTATATTCAGCTATAAATTTTCTCAAGTCTTCATCTTTTATATTTACATCACTTTTATATAAAGCTATTCCATCAAAAAATATATTCAGTTTTGTCACTGATTCTTCTTCTATATCTTTATTTCTATCATATTCAGGAGTCGTATTTTCGATAATTCTCTTTTTCGTTTCTTCATTCATTAAATCCTTATAATAAACGACATCTTTATATGCAACGACATCTTTTGTTGCCTTATCTCCAATATGAAAACTAACATTTATTCTGCTTGTTTCCATTAAAAATCCGAATACTAAAAACATTGAACTCAAAATAATAAATCTGTATCTAAATTTATTATTTTTAATAAAACTAGAGGCTATTCCTCCCTTTTTCTTTCTCTTATCGACCACTGAGACTGTTACTTCTCTTCCCCAAAAATCTAATCTCATTATTCCCTCCTAAACCTTGTTCTTGTCTTTGTCCTTAAGAATAAAGTCTCTATTGCCTTTTACTATATTTGTTTTAGGCAAAGATTTTAAAAATTTTTCTCCGTATGCTTTTTTTATCACTCTATTATCTAAGATTGTAATAATTCCTGTATCTGTTTTACTTCTGATTAATCTTCCTATACCTTGCTTAAATTTTATAACTGCTTGTGGTATCTGAAAGTTCATAAATGGATTTTGGTTATTCTTTCTCATATATTCTATTATAGCTTCTGTAACTGGGTCTTCTGGTGACTTAAAAGGTAGTTTTATTATTACTACTGACTTTAAGTTATCTCCTTGCACATCTATTCCTTCCCAAAAACTATCTGTTCCAAATAAAACTGCCTTATTACTCATTTTAAACATCTCTATCATTTCATGTCTTGGGAGGTCTCCTTGTTTTAAAAGAACATAATTATCTTTTTCCAAACTACCTCTCAGCTTATTATATACATAATTTAATGATGAGTACGATGTAAAAAGTAAGAAACATCTCCCACCTGTTTTTATCACTAATTTTTTTATAAAGTCATGTATATCTGCAAAAAATTCAAGTGAATTAGGATCTTTAGTATCATCAGGTATGTAAACTGTCATTTGCTTTTCATAATCAAATGGCGAGTCTATTATTTCCTCTATTATTTTTTCATTTAATAAACCAATATTCTTTTTATAGTAGTCAAACTTTTTCTCTACAGCTAATGTTGCTGAAGTAAAAAGTATTCTATCTAATTTATTAAATAAATTTTGTTCTAAATCCTCTGCTATTTCAAAAGGTGTTGCGTACAGTCTAATACTTCCTTTTCTCAAGTTAATATTTGTCCAATAAACATGATCTTCTTTATCAGAATCCAATATAAATAAAAGATCTTTCATAAATACTTTTACTCTTTCAATGTACTTCTTAAAATCAAAAATAACACCATTTTCATCTTCTATATTTAATTTATCTACTGCATTTGTAAACTTTATTATACCCTTTATCAGCTTAGTGTAAAGGTGTTCTGACTCTTTTCTCAGCTTTATTATCTCTTTCCAAAAGCTGCTTTTCTTTATTTGATCTTTATCAAATCTCTTTTTCACTTCTAGTTGTTCTGTGTCTTTTGAAAACCACAAAAGAAACCTATCAAATATCTCTATTATTTTATCATAATATTTGTTTAAATTCTCAATTATTTCATCTTCTTTTATTTTATCAAATTTTTCATATTCATCTTCTGGTAAGTTATCTTTTAAGTATATCAATGTTCTAATAAAAACTCCACTTTTATTATAGTTTCTAGCCCTTTTATTATATATATTCCCCATTAACTTTCCAAAGGCATACTTAGATATTTCATAAGTAAAATAACTTCTGGCAGTGTCCTCTATATTATGTGCCTCATCAAAAATTAAAATATCATAATTTGGAAGGATGGAATAATCTGTATTAAAACCGATTTCACTTCTTATGGACAGGTCTGCAAAAAACATATGATGATTCAAGACTAACAAATCAGAATTAGCAATTTCTTTTCTTGCATTAAAAAAATAACAACTTGAAAAATAAGGACATTTTACCCCTGTACAAAGATCTAATTCACAGTTTACTTTTTCCCATACTTCAAATCCTATTTCATACCGTAGTTCATTTCTATCACCTGTTTTTGTATTTTCATCCCATTTTGTTAAATTACCTAATATTTCCTTATCATCTCCATCGTCTGCTTCTTCGTGTACAGCATTTTGGAGTTTCCTTTTACAAAGATAGTTCCCTCTTCCTTTTACCAATGTATATTTAAAGTCTTTATCTATTAATAATTTTACCAAAGGAATATCTTTATTTATTAATTGTTCTTGTAAATTTATAGTATTAGTTGAAATAATTATTTTTAAATTATTTTCTATAGCGTACTCTAGACTGGGAAGTAGATATGCTAATGTTTTACCAGTTCCTGTACCAGCTTCTACTAGGGCTTTTATATTTCCATTTAGAGATTTTTCTATATTTTTTGACATTTTATACTGTTCATCTCTAATTTCAAATGTTGGAAATTTTTGTTTAATAATGCCAGATTCGCCAAAATACTTATCTATATCAATTTTTATAAGTTTTTTTATTGGAACTATTATATAAAGATCACTTACTTGATTATTTATGATGTATGAACCCCCGCCAAGTTCCCCATAAACTGACGATATTTGTATATCATTATCTGATGGAGCAAGAACACCTGAAGGATGATTATGGATTATTACTTCATTTTTCTTCATTCTATTTAGAATAGCTGAAACTGAGTATTCATTTCCTCTTGCCACTACTTCTACCTCTATTATTACTCCCTCTTCATTTGGTATTCCTCTGAAGAAAACTTCATTACCAGAAGCAGCTTTTATTTCTTTTCTTAGTTCAGTTACTGCATTTTTTTCAAAAAATTCAAAGATATTCATTTACCCTCCTACTTAAGAATTTTACAATATTAACAACATTTTTTCAAGAAGGGATTTTCATATTATCATTTTTAGTGTATTTACATTGATGATTTGAAAACAAATAATTATTATTTAAAGGAATTTAGGAAAGTAATTCAAAAAAGTAATTTATAAGTATTATAGCTTTATTATAAACTTATACTTTAAATTTTACTTTCAAAGTAGGTAAATCCCACCAATTTGTCATCCTGAGGAGCGAAGCGACGTGAGGATCTGTGACGCTACTTTGAATAGAAGTATGGAATTAAAAATAGATTGTCACGTCGCTTCACTCCCCACAATGACAACTTTCGGGGCTTGTTTCTAAGTGGAAGTATTGGTTTATTATAGGCTTAAGCATTATACTTTAAAGTAAGTAAACCCTACCAATCTGTCATCCTGAGGAGTGAAGCGACGTGAGGATCTATGACGTTAACTTGAATAGAAATGTACGATTTAAAACCCCAGATTGTCACGTCGCTCTACTCCTCACAATGACAACTTTCGGGGCTTGTTTCTAAGTGGAAGTATTGGTTTATTATAGCTTAAGCATTATACTTTAAAGTAAGAAAATCCCACCAATCTGTCATCCTGAGGAGCGAAGCGACGTGAGGATCTATAACGCTACTTTGAATAGAATGTGGAATTGAAAACAGATTGTCACGTCGTTTCACTCCTCACAATGACAACTTTCGGGGCTTGTTTCTAAATGAAAGTATTTTTTTATTGCAAGGTTAGCATATTGATATTATAATTAAAGAAGTAAATTAGAAAACTTTGTGAATTATAATTAAAGGGGGAATTATAATGATATATAGTGTTTATATAATGACAAATTTTAGAAATAATGTATTGTACATAGGAGTTACTAATAATTTATTACGAAGAGTATATCAACATAAGAGTAAAGAGATAGACAGCTTCACTAAAAAATATAATTTAGTAAAATTAGTATATTATGAGGTTGGAGATGAAATACTAACAATGATCGAAAGAGAAAAGCAAATAAAGAGCTGGGGGAGAAAAAAGAAAATAGAATTAATAGAAAAAACGAATTCTGATTGGAGAGACTTATATTATGACTTATTGTGAGACTAATAAAATTTTATAGGTTTTTCCATATGAAATGATCCTTTAAAGTAAGTAAACCCTACCAATCTGTCATCCTGAGGAGCGAAGCGACGTGAGGATCTGTGACGTTAACTTGAATAGAAGTGTTGAATTAAAAACAGATTGTCACGTCACTCCGCTCCTCACAATGACAATTTGCAGGGCCTAGTTTCTAAGTGGAAGTATTGGTTTATTATAGCTTAAGCATTATACTTTAAAGTAAGTAAACCCTACCAATCTGTCATCCTGAGGAGTGAAGCGACGTGAGGATCTATGACGTTACTTGAATAGAAGTGTTGAATTAAAAACAGATTGTCACGTCACTCCGCTCCTCACAATGACAATTTGCAGGGCCTAGTTTCTAAGTGGAAGTATTGGTTTATTATAGCTTAAGCATTATACTTTAAAGTAAGAAAATCCCACCAATTTGTCATCCTGAGGAGCGGAGCGACGTGAGGATCTATGACGTTACTTGAATAAAAGTGTTGAATTAAAAACAGATTGTCACGTCGTTACACTCCTCACAATGACAACTTTTGGGGTTAGTTTCTTAATGAAATTATTTTTTATTGTAAGGTTAGTGCATAGAACTATGTCATCATCATACCTTTATATAATAAATTACATGATAAATTATAATAATTTATTTTAATGAAAGTATTTTTCATTATAAACTCTATCATTTAAAAGCTTAACACTCAGACTATCACAACCTAATTAGCACCTTTATTAATGTAAATCTCCTTTGAAAATTAACCCTTATAATGAAATAATACTCCACCCCTTCCACAAACTACTACAAATAAATAAAATTTATTATCAAATAATACTATTTTCCATATATCATATTTACCATAAATATGATATAAATATACTTATTACGATTTTATAAATAGATAGTTTAAATGAATTTATCTATATTTCAGAAGGAGGATTTATAATAATGAATTCAACAAAAAAAGTCAGTTTTTGGGAATTTTTCCAAGGATTAGGAAAAACATTTATGTTACCCGTTGCCTTATTAGGAATTTCAGGAACATTATTAGGAGTGGGAAGTGCATTTACAAGCAACGAATTACTTACACAATTTCCAGTTCTTGCTAATCCAATATTACAATATTTTTTTAATTTTATCACACTACTAGGTGCTTTTACTTTTAGTAATTTACCTGTTTTATTTGCAATGGCTATACCACTTGGTTTAGCTCGTGAAGAAAAAGGTGTCGCTGCATTTTCCGGATTTGTCGGATATGCTATTATGAATATGTCAATTAATTTTTATCTAACTGCCACTCATCAGCTATTTGAACCTGCTGTTATGAAAGCACATGGTCAAGCTATGATAATGGGAGTACAAACTATCAATACTGGAGTTTTAGGTGGTATTATTGCAGGTATTATAGTTTATTTATTACATAATAAATTTTGGGAAATAAAACTTCCTGATTCATTTGCATTTTTTGGCGGACCACGTTTTATACCAATTATTTCTCTTTTTACTTTGTCTCTAGTAGGTTTAGTTATTCCAATTATATGGCCTGTTTTTAACAGTGCATTAAATGGTATTGGTTATGTTATTAAAAGTTCTGGTGCCTTTGGTCCATTCTTATTTGGTGCAGGTGAAAGACTTCTATTACCATTTGGTCTTCATCATATACTAACAGCTATGATTCGTTTTACCCCAGTGGGTGGAGAAGCAAATATTAACGGAAAAGAAGTTGTAGGTGCACTAAATATTTTCTATGACCAACTAGCTTTAGGAGTTCCTACTACATATAAGATAACAAGAATATTAGATCAAGGAAGAATGCCAAGTTTCTTTTTTGGACTTCCAGCAGCAGCTTTAGCTATTTATCATACTGCAAAGCCTGAAAATAAAAAAGCTATAAAAGGACTTCTTATTTCTGGAGTAGTTTCAGCTATAGTAGGTGGAATAACAGAACCTATAGAGTTTTTATTTTTATTTGTATGTCCTCCATTATACTTATTTCACGCTTTTATGACAGGACTTGCATTTATGGTTCTTGGAATGCTTCATATGACCGTGGGACCAAGTGGAGATATTATAGGATTTGTTGTATTTGGTGTGCTACAAGGTCTTAAAACAAAATGGTATCTAACATTTATTGTAGGAGGTATCTGGGCTGTAATTTACTACTTTGTATTCAAATGGACAATCTTAAAATGGAATCTTAAAACACCTGGAAGAGAAGACAGAGTATTAAAAATGCCTGCTAATCCTAAAAATGGATTAAAAAACTATACAGCTATGATCATGTTAGAAGGTTTAGGTATGGAAGACAATATTGTATCACTTGATAACTGTGCCACTCGTCTTAGACTTGTTGTGAAAGATATGACATTAATTGATGAAGAAAAATTAAGAGAAGCTGGAGCTATTGGAGTAGTAAAATTAGACTCTAATAATCTACAAGTTGTTATAGGACCACAAGTTCATGTTATGAAATCACAATTACAAAAAATAATAAATAATAAATAAATTTTATATAAAGATGGTGAAAATATGATAAATAAAGAAAGACTTATGAATAATTTTCTGGATTTAGTAAAAATCCCCTCTCCATCATTAATGGAAAGAGAAATTGCAGATAATTTAAAACTACAGTTAACTTCATTAGGTTTAGAAGTATTTGAAGATGAAGCTCACAAAAATACAGGTTCAAATTCAGGTAATATAATAGGGATTCTTCGTGGTTCTAATAATATTAGTAAAAAGAAAATTCTATTTTCTTCTCATATGGACACAGTTCTTCCATGTGAGAAAATCACACCTATTATAGATGGAGATATAATAAAAACAGATGGTACCTCTGTATTGGGAAGTGACGATAAGTCAGGTATTGCAGCAATAATAGAAATGCTTACTGTAATAAAAGAAAAAGATTTAGAGCATCCAGAAATCATAGTAATTTTTAGTATTTCAGAAGAAATAGGTTTAAAGGGTGCTAAAGAGATTAATGATGAAATTATTAAAAATGTTGATTTTGGTTTTATTATTGATTCAGGTGAAAAACCTGGTACAGTTATTAATAAAGCTCCCTATTCTGCTAAAGGAAAAATAGAAATTATAGGAAAATCTTCTCATGCTGGAGAACCAGAAAAAGGAATAAATGCTTTATTTGTTGCATCACATGCAATTTCAAAACTTCCTATTGGTAAGGTAGATACTGAAACTACATGTAATATTGGAACTATAAGTGGAGGAACTGCTGTAAATATTGTAATGGAAAAAGTAGAGATGGCATTTGAAGCAAGATCACAGAGTTTACCAAAATTAGAGGAACTTTTAGAAAAAACTAATAAAATATTTGAAGATACTTGTACTTCATTTGGTGCAAAACTAATTAATGAAGTAAAAAAGGGTACACCTGGATATAATATTTCTTTAGATAGTGAAGTATTGAAGATTTTCGAAAATGCTTGTAAAAATATAAATTTAGAATTCAAAGTGATTTCCAGCCAAGGTGGAAGTGATGCTAATATTTATAATTCAAAAAATATCCCTACGCTAAACTTAGCCATTGGAATGAGTGAAATTCACACAACAAATGAATTTATCAATATAAATGATATAGCTGATTGTACAAAATTATTATTAGAATTAGTTAAAATCACTATCAACTAACATATAAAATCATATTTTTTTTCTATAATAATAAAAGATAAATACTGTATTTTTATGTTCAAATACAGTATTTAAAACTTATTTTACATAAAAACTTGATTTTCATTAGAAAAAATGGTATGATTAAATGCAAAATTAACCAGAAAGGAGGCTAATAATGGCTCATTCAAAATCATCTAAAAAGAGAATTGTTATAGGTGAAAGAAATAGATTAAGAAACCAAGCTGTAAAAAGTAGAGTAAAAACATTTATCAAAAAAGTTCTGGTTGCTGTTGATGCTAATAATGTCGACGAAGCTACAACAGCATTAAATACAGTTTACAAAGAACTTGATAAAGCTGTAAGTAAAGGTATATTGAAAAAAAATACAGTATCTAGAAGAAAATCTAGACTTGCTGCAAAAGTTAATTCATTGGCTAGCTAATCAATATAAAAAAGACACTTATTGTGTCTTTTTTGTTTTATTACTTATTTATACTTATAAAAAAATCATCTATTCACTTCTAATATTAAAGTTTCTATTCCTATATCCATGGGAAGTTTTCCTGTCTTTATATCTTTTTCAATTTCCCAACACTTATAATTTATTCTTTTCAACTTCTTTTTACTAAATTTTCTTAGATTTTTATACTTATTAAAGACAGCATACGGATGAGCAGGGCGCTTATTAACGTAAAAATACTGCTTTATTTTCTCATATTCTACTTTAAACGAGTTATAGTCGCCCTTTAGACGAAAACCTTCATCTTCGAGCTCTGAGAGCTTTAGCAGAGTATCCATTTCATTATAAATACTATATAAAAAACCCATGTACTCTTTTGTTTTATTTAAATATTCAATTACCTCAAATATTTCGCCCTTTATTGTTTTTTCTACACATTCATATATAAAATATTCTTTTTGAATAGAAATTATACCTTTGATTTTTTCAAAATCATATTTTTCTCCATCTAAAAAACTATTTATTTTGTCTACTTCATTCTTTACTTTAAAAGGATTTTCACCTATTAGTCCAATTAATTTCATTGCTTCTTTATTATCTATTTTTAGACTCTCTGAAACATAGTTAGAGATATTTTTTTCATCTTCTTCTACTTTTATAATTTCCACTTTTGTCTTTTTACTTATCTCATCCAAAGCACTAAATAACTTTTCATTTTTCTTAGTTCCTTCTATTTGATAATCAAGGATTACGAACTTTGAATTTAATTCCACATTTGAAATTAAATGTATTACTTCCTCAACATTCCCAAGTTTTTCAGATCTTTTTAAAACTAAGATTTCTTTTCCTCCAAAAATCGAATTAAAATTTAATTTTTCAAAAAACTTATCATCTTCTTTCAAGACTACATCATATACAAACTCTTGTATGCCTGGATTTTCTCTTTTAATTTTATCTAATAAATCAAAATACTTTAATTCTCTAGTTGCTGCTCCACAAATAAAATAAAACATCTATTCTCCTACTTTAACACTTTTTTCCAAATATAATCCTCTTCCATTCCTAAATATATTTCAAATTCTCCATATTTTTGAATGTCCTCGACTATTTCACTATACATTTTTATTCTAATCCCTTTAAAGTATCTCTCTTTTCCATCAATACCAGTGACTAATTCATTATAAAATAAATCTGTCTTTCTCTCTTTTAATACTTTCCCTTTAAGCCCTTTTGTATATCTAAGGCTTCCCAAACCTATATCTCTTATTTTATTTATGTCTAAGCTAGTCATTAGCTTTTCTATTAAATCACTATATGCTTTTTTTCTATCTTGAATATTTATAATCGGATCAATTCTCACTCCAATATCATATCCATGATCCTGTAGCTTTTTAGCTGCCTCTATTCTCTTAATAATCGATGCAGTCTTAAATTCATATTTATCAATAACTTCTTGTGGACTAAAAGTAAAAGAAACCAAAATATTTTTGTGCTCTTTTAATTCCAGTAATTTATTTATATTATCACTTTTAGTTCTAAATTCTAAAACTAAGTCATCTCTATTCTTAAAATAGTTTATGAGATCATGTGAAATTTCTGTAATATTATCATATACTAGTGAATCATTAACTATACCACAGCTTATCATTTCACCCTTACCTTTATGCTTATCTAATTCAGTAAACATATCTTCTATATTTACATAAAATATATATGCCCCATGACTGTAATAATCTCTTAGATAACAATAAACACAATTCAAAGGACAATTATTTTCATATGATAAATAAAATTCTTCTTTTATTTTTTTAAAATTTTTATCTAAGTAATATGATTTAAGAAACTTACCTTTCTTAACTGTAAATAAAAAATATTTTTTCTCTTCTTCAAAAGTTAATTTTTTATCCTTTAGTATTTTTAGAAACTCATTCTCTGAATCTATAATCTTATAGTTTTTCAACTTTTTTAAAATTTCTTTTCCCTTTTTATGATTTACTATATCGTTAGTTATAAAAAAATTATTTTCCATCTTTTTCCTTTTTGATAATATTAATTAATAAAACTGTAATTTCTCTGCTTAATTAAATAAAAAACAGAGAAATCACATTATTTCTTTTATTTTTCCTTTAACAGCATCTCTTTATATTTTTTTAACTCACTTTTTTGATTTTTATCTATTTCAGGGTACTTTAGATTTAGACTTTCTAATGTATTTTTTATTATCTCTGAAACAGCATATTTTGTGAACCACTTTTTATCAGCTGGTATTACATACCACGGTGCATGTTCTGTACTTGTATTATTTATTGCATCTTCATATGCATCTTGATAATTATCCCAAAATTTTCTTTCTTCTATATCTGCTGCTGAAAATTTCCAATTTTTAGTAGAATCCTCTATTCTATCTAAAAATCTCTCTTTTTGTTCTTCTTTTGATACATTCAAAAAGAATTTAATTGGTATTATTCCATTTTCATAGAGATACTTTTCTTGCTCTCTTATATGGTGATATCTTTTCTGCCAAATATCTTTATACATTCTACTTTTAGGTAAATTTTGTGTTGCTAAAAGGTTGTGTACTTTTACCACCAATACGTCTTCATAATATGATCTGTTAAATACGCCTATTCGTCCTCTTTCAGGCATTGATTTTGAGGTTCTCCATAGGTAACCATGGTCTAGTTCTTCACTTGAGGGTTGTTTAAAATTAAAAATTTGGAATCCCTGTGGATTAATTCCGCTAAAAACATGTTTCATTGTCCCATCTTTTCCAGCTGCATCCATAGCTTGAAAGATAATTAAAACTGAGTATGTGTTATCTGCATAAAGTTTATTTTGAAGTTCGCTAATTATTTCTATATTTTCTCCTAATTTCACAAGACCTTCTTCTTTACTCTTAAAACTTCCCTTATCACCTGTAGGAAAATCTTTCAGCTTAATCTTTTTCTTTCCATCAATTCTAAATTTTTCCACCATCACTACACCTCTTTTATAATTTTAATATTAAAATCTCCATCTATAAACATTCCAGTTATCTTTACATCTGGTAAATCCTCTTTGATTATATCAACAGCTTTTTCAACATAGTTTTTTTGAGTATCGTCATCTACAGGACAACCAGCACAGTCATGATGACCAGCAATAAAAATATGATCTGACTTATGCTTAGCAATTGAAATCAAACTTATTTTATCCTCAATTTCCTTTAGATAACTCTCATTAATAATTTTTGAAACTGGTCCCGCATCTGTGATAGTATCCACATAAACGTACCCATATTTTACTCTGATATATTCATTTACCGCCATATTAAATCTTCCATCCATACAACATATAAGTGTGCAATACATTTTTGTCCTCCTAAAATTATATTATATTATTTTACATTATACCTTTTTTATTCTATTTTTTCAAAATTATTTCAAACATTGATATTCTGGTAAATTTATGGTAAAGTTCTTATATAAACATTACTTAGGAGGTAATTTATGGCATTTGAATATAATAGTAATCCTAATGAAGAGGCATCTATTGGAGGTCTAAGGGCAAATATAGCTGCTTTTTTTATTTGTATCTCTTTTTTCTTTGGAGTTAGTTTTCTAGTTTCACTAGCAGCTCTTATATTAGAAAAAGAAAATAACTTTGTTAGATTTTATGCTGAAAGAACTCTAGCTTTAAATCTAGTCTTATTAATTTTATCAATAGTTAATATATTTTTATTTATAGGTCAAATTATATTTCTTATTGGATTTTTAGTTCTTATAATTTTCCAGTTAATTGTTGCTTTTAATGCATTTAAAGGAAAAGTTTTTGAAATTCCTTATATAAATAAAATTTGTGATTTTTTATTTGTATAATTTTTAGTATAATAAATAAAAAAGTAGAACTGTTATAGAAATACGACAATTCTACTTTTTTTAATATCTTCTATTCTTTAGTTTTTATTACTTCTATAAAATAATATATTATTGCTGTTATAACAGTGAAAAAAATCAAAAAAACAACATATAAAATTCTACTTGTATCATTTAATCTCTTATTTTGTAAAACTATTATTATAAAAAAAACTTTTTCAAACAGCAATAACATACTACTTATCACAGCCAATATAACTATTATAAAATAATCATTTAAAATCAGATTACCCGCTTCACTGGCTGGTGCATCCTCAACTGCTAGCTGAAAAAGACCAACAAAGTTTTTTAATACAAAAAAAACTATAATCATTTCCAATATTAACGGTACAAATGCCAAAACTCCTAAAAATACCTTCTTATTTTTACTCATCAGACCTCCGATTTTTATTTCACTTTATCAGTTTATTTTTTCTTACATCTATGTTATAATATTCTTGAAAACAAAAATATAGTTATAAATTGTGAAAAAGGGGCTGTCTCAAAAGTATTTTTGAGTCAGCTTTTCTTAATTATATGGAAAAATCAAATAATATTTCTTAAACTAAATATTTTTATTTGAAAAATAAATACTAAAAAATGAGAGAATGACTT
>JAGOZX010000040.1 GCA_018058425.1 Sebaldella sp. | reverse complement strand
TTTTGTTGGCATAGATTCCTACTGCTCCATTTGATGTTCTTAAATCTACATTTGATCCTGAACCTAATGTTACTGATGATGTTGCTCCTGCTGTGTTATCTGCATAGATTCCATATACTTTATCTGATCCTGTTAAAGTTATCTTATTGTTATTTGTTATATTTATTCCATCATTTCCATAACCTAATGTACTTGCTGATGTTGTTCCATCTAAGTAGTTTACTCCGTAAATTCCTGCTGTATCTGTTCCGCCTATTAGTATTTCTCCGTTATTTTCTGTTTGTGTTCCATTTGCTGATACTATTCCTATACTATTATTTCCTGTTACTTGTATTTTATTTCCATTTATTACATGTCCAAAGTCTGCTGCTATTCCTATTCCATTTGCTCCTGTTTGGCTTATTGTTCCCATGTTATTTAATTTTATTTCATTTACTCCAGTTGTTCCTGCATAGTTCTTTTGTGCTATTCCTATTTCTCCGCTTTCTGTTCCTGATATTGTTACTCCATTATTTACATCTACTGATACTGATGTAAATTCTGATCTATTATATATGTCCGATGCATTATCTAAGTTTATATTTCTATCTAATACTAGTGTCCCTTTATCCATTGATAATGGTATGAAGTCACTTGCACTTGCACTATTTATTGATACATTTGGTGTTAATGATGTTCCTGATATTCCCATAGCATCTATTGCCGTTAAGTTCATAGAAGTTCCTTTTCCTTCTAAGATGTATAGTTTTGAGCCTGAATTCATTGTTAGGTCTAAGTTTCCAGTCCCTGTAAATGAATCTGTTAAATAATTTGCCAATACTTGTCCGTTACTTACATAAAAGGCTGTTCCACCATTTTCTACTGTTGTCTCTATTGTTCCAGTAATATTATATTTACCTATGTCTCCTGTATTATCATAGTTATAAAATAGAAGACTCTTATCTCCTGTTTCTAAAATTAATCCTTGATTTAAGTTTATTACTGAATTTTTATCTGAATAAAGTACTATTCCTCCATTTTCTGCTCGAACAAGTCCACTTGACAATGTTGTTCCTTTATTTGATGGTGCACTATATACTCCTACTGCTGCTGTTCCGTTTGCTAATATTTGACCGCCTGTCATATTATAAATTCCATTATTATATACACCTAAGTTATGAGCTCCTACATTTATATTAGCTGTTCCAGATAGTTCACCTAATCCTGTTGCTTTTACAGATATACCTGTATTATCTATTCCATTTACATTTATATTTCCATTTTGGTGGTAGAACTTACCGTTATTTTCTATTTGAGCTCCTACTTGCTCTATCCCATCCATATTTAAGTTCATTCCATCATTAGTTACCTGAGCATTTGTACCTGAAATATATATTCCTGCATTATTTTTACCACCAGCAAGAAGATTTATTTCATGATTAGTGGTAGAATCAGCTGATGCTCCTAAGATTACATCTCCATACCCTTCCACTCTTAATCCTGCTCCTCCTCTTGAATATGAACCTATATTTAATAAATAATCTGACAATGTGAATCGAGGGTTATAAATTTCTTCAACAGTAATACTTACATCATTTGCTGGATTAATTTCATCATATATATATTCACTTATATATGTTAAGTTACTAGTCATATTAATATATATTCCAGCAGAACTATCAGTATAATTACTATCTCCACCAATAATATTCCCACTATTTTCTAATCCATTATATCCTGTTGCATTAACTACTGCTTGTCTAGGATCTTCAGTTCCTACATCTACTTTTATTTTAGATTCAGCAAAATTTAGTTCTCTTTCTATGTCTACACCTATACTCTGATCTCCTAATATAGTTAATGGTTCGGTAAATTTAATTTCACTTCTGTGAAGATCTCCATATATTGAATAATCTTTTCTCCATGACCCATCTAAATAGTATTTTTCATATTTCTCTTTCATTATTAATGCTGCATTATTAGTATACACTCCTATATTATTATTTCCGTAAAACTTCATATCTCCATCATTATATAGAAAGTGTTTTCCTGGATTATCGGTTATATTGTTGCGTCCAGAACTATCAGTAGATTTATTGTAAAGATATGAAGAAGCAGTATCGGCCATAAGATACCCCACACTTTGTGGTGCTCTCATTTCTATTGTTCCTGTATTATCAAAACCCTCCTGTTTTCTCCTAGCTTCTCCTTCAGTGAACATGAAGGCCACTTGCCTACCTAACTGATTATTAGTGCTGCTTGCTTCATTTAAACCTATTATTTTTCCTCTATTCATAAATATGCTGTCTGCCTTTGAATCTCCACCATGTGCTTGTAGATTCACAGCCACCACATTTCCACCTTTTAAATTCAATGTCCCATTATTTTCTGCATACTGAAAATCTCTATTCGCTGTTAGTAGTATCTAAAAATCTATCACCCAGTTCTGCTTTTTCTGTTGATGTTATCCATCCTTTTGCTTCCATGTCATCTAATGTGTATGTTTCATACTTCCCAGTATTTGGATTTTGTATTCCAGTATAGTGTTCATCAAATTGAAGTATTTGCTCTAAAAATCTTGGATTACGAGTATCACCTTCTAGAGTTATTGTTAAATCATCTACATTTCCACCAACTACTCCAATTCTTGTTATTGGGTTATCTATTACTTTTAATACTCCTTGTACAACTTCTATGAAATCAGCTGGATTATTTAATATTGAGTTATTATACACTCCTGTTGGTAAATATGCAGTTTCATATGTAGTTGTAGAAGTAATAGGATCAAATACTGGTCTCTGACTATATGATAATCCGGACGATGGATTTCCTAGTATAGTGTCCAATGTATATGAATAATATCCAGCACTAAAGTCTCCTGTTTTTACAGTTATAGTTCCACTTGTCAAATCCATTTGCGAAATTATTGAATTATATCCACTTTCATCACCATACGGGAAAAAACCAGTTATTCCACCATTTGATCCACCCTTACTATTTAAAGTTAAAACTGGTATCTCACTAAAGTTTAATGTTGTTATCTTTGGTGTACTTGGATTAAATCCTACTAGTTCTATTTTAGGTATTTCTAATGAATTAGGTTCTGTTAAGTTTATTACTGATGTATTTATTACTGGTATATTTACTTCCAACATATTTATATCAGACATATTTTTAGTAATACTTTTTATATTTAAGCTTACTCCTAAGTCCACAAATTTTTCTTCTTGTTGTGGTTTATATGGCTTAAAATTACCTGTTGTTATTTCTCCATTAATTCCATTTTTACCTAATGTACTGTCTCCATTTGCTTTTTCTGGATTTGAATAATATTTTGCATTTGATAATGTATTGTCTCCTCTATTGTTCTCTTCATAAAATGCACTAAAAAATACTTGCCATTCAAGATATTCTGGCTTTACTATGTAATCTCCTTGTAGATGCAAGTCTTTTAATTCTTGATTTCTTTTGTTAAGTACATCTTAAATCAATTTATAGTTGCTTTCATTTGATTTTCCTGTTTCTAGATTTTTTACCATATTGGTATATAACTTATCATATTTTGCACTTACTTGATTTGTAGTACCAGCAAATGATGTTGCTAATGAATTTAATGCTAAAAACATTAATAACTTTTTATTTTTTCTCATCTATATTTCCTCTTTCTTTTTTTAGAATGTATATTCGATCTATATAATGATGTTAACTTTTATGTTCTTATATAATTTTTCTCTATTCATTTTACGCTACCTTTAAATTCAGGCTTTAAAACATACTTATTCAGAATAGCATTACATTATATCTTTAAGAATAAACTTTGTCAACAAGTATTTAGATTGTATATTCAATCGTTAATCTGATTGAAAAATATATTCTTTGAAAGCTTTTGTTTCTCTCTCTTTTGTTCATATATATACTATACTCCTAATAAAGTTACATTGCAATAAGATTAAATATAAAATAACCTTTTAAAAGTTATTTATTAATTACCTTGTTACAAATATGTTACTAACTTCAAAACCCACATCTTTGTATATACATTGTATTGTATCTTGTAGAGATTTATTTTATTTGTATCCTAATTTCATAAATTTTACATTAAATTCCTCTAACGCATGTTATTTGTTAACATTTTTTCATACTCTCTAGTCTGTTCTGAAATGTAAAACCAATGCAGTTTAAAACATTTAAAAAATAAAAAAGAATCAAAAGTTCATTTTCTAAACTAATTTATTAAAATAGTTTATTAATTATCCCTTTGATTCGGTTATTATTTTTTTAATTACATGTCACTTTTCATTACTTTTATAAAACTTTTCAATCCACTACCATTATTACTGCTGCCTACAAATCAATAATTTTTTCACTCCTAGATTCACATTAACTACCATACAAGAAAAACCAGCTATTTCTAAGATACTTATATTTGCTTCTCACTATCTAGAAATTTTTTATTAATTGCTTCTTTAAAGCTATCAGTTATTGATAGAGTTCTAAATAAATAATTGATCTGTTCTTGGGAAATTGAGTCTAATTCTTCTAATAACTCAAGATCCTCCACTGGAGTGGCATTTGTTATATATTTGTCTCTAATTATTCTATAAAATCTATTAAACTCCATTAGTACCTCCTATCCTTTAAAATAATTATTTCATTAAATATATTTATTTGATTTTTATCCAATAAATATCTCTTGTATATTTAAATTTCAATTTTTTCATTAAATTATTTGATTTAGTATTGCCTTTTAAAACATTTAAAATTGTTTTTTCACCTTTTTCCTCTTTTTGTAATATCAATGATCTTAATATATCAGCTGCATAACCTTTATTTCTGTACTTTTCTTGAACATATAAAAATCCAATTGTTCCATCATCATGGGTTAACCCCCAAGCTGCTAATTCCCCATCGATTTTTATACCAGCTGAAACATCACACTTTATTCTATCTTCAAGGTATTTTATAGTGTATTCTTTTTTATTACCAAGACTGTTAAATATATATGCCGCATCCTCAGTTTCTAATTTTTCAGAAAAAATATTATCTTTATGAATTATGGTTTCATTATCATACACATATTCAAATGAATCTATGATCCAGTCAATCTGATATTTTTTTTCAATAATTACTTTCATCCAATCTTCAACTGCTGCAAAATGTTTATACTTTTCTGAAGTTATTTCTAGTAAATTTATTAAATCATTTTTATTATCACACAAAAAATAAACCCAAAAATCATGTGTATTTACTATAAAAGCACTAGACAAATTATAATCAAAAGTCTCTAATATGTCGTATTCTTTTGTAACGCCATCAAAATATAAATTATTCGAAATTTTATTCTTATCCATAAACACTCCATTTATTATAATTAATTAAATCACTAAAATTTCAATTACATTATCTAAAGTCTTCAAATTTTTAAATACTATCTTCTCTATCTCTTCATTAATTTCCAATAAATCAGGAATCATTACTGGAAGCATTCCAGCACTATTAGCTGCTCTTAGACCATTATGTGAGTCTTCCAAAACCATGCAGTTTTTAGGATCAACTCCTGCTATTTCTGCTGCTTTTAAAAATATCTCTGGATTAGGTTTGCCTTTTTTCACTTCATCTCCACAAACTAAAAAATCAAACCTATCTAAGATACCTGCATTCTCAAGCATAAACTCAGCTTTTTTTCTTGCTGTTGAAGTTGCTACCACTTTCTTTACATCATTTTCATCTAAAAACTTCAAAAGTTCAAATAAGCCGTTTTTTAAACCAACTTTTCCATCTTTAGATGTTACAAGTAGTTTCACATCTATTTTTTCTACTATAATATTATAATCAAAATTTTCTCCATATAGCTTACTATAATACTCTCCTGAACTTTTATCCGTCATTCCTACAGTTCCTAAAAATACTTCCTCTGTTATGTCATATCCTAATTCTTCAAAGACTTCTAACCCGTATTCTAAATACAATTTTTCTGTGTCTAATATTAGCCCATCCATATCAAATATTATTAATTTTATTTTTTCCAAATCATAACACCGCCTAATCATCAAAATTATTTTAAAATTTCTATTACTTCTTCTAAATCATTTGCTTTTTTATATATCATTCCTAAAATTTCTTCTGTTGGTTTTATCATATCTGGAACCATTATTGGAATCATCCCAGCATTTTTAGCTGCTTTTATACCATTTATAGAATCTTCTAATACAACACAGTTTTCATATTTAGCTCCAAATACATCTGCTGTTTTAAAAAATATCTCTGGATCTGGCTTTCCATTTATTATTTCATCTCCACACATAATAGAATCAAAATATTTTTTTACTCCAGAAATTTCTAATAAATATTCAGCTTTTACTCTACGACTTGATGTTGCCACAGCCATTTCCATATTTTTTTCTTTTAAAAACTCTAATAGCTTTATCAACCCTTTTTTTATAGGGACTCCATTCTCTTTATAGTATTCATCATACTTTACATCAAGAATTTCCCAAAGTTTTGCAAATGGAAAATTTTTAAATCCCTCATTTTTCAAAATTTCTTGTGCCCACTGGTGATTAGTGCCTATTGTTTTCATCAATACTTCTTTTTTAACTGGAAATCCTAAACTGGCACACACATCTGGAGCAAATTTCAAATACATACTTTCTGTATCAAACATTAAGCCGTCCATATCGAATATTACTAATTCTGTATTCTTCATTTTCTTAGTTTACTCCTTCTACATTAATTTTTTTGCAATTTTCACTAATCCTATTATACACTATTTACTGATCTTTGTAATATAAATTATTCCTTTATATTTCTTAATTTACTCTAATATATTATCCATATATATTATTTATATCATGCCACACCTTGTAGTTATTATATATATATGTTATCATAAAATAAAAAATTTAGTGAGGTAAATATGAGATATAAGAGTACAAGAAATAATGAAAAATTTATGAATTCTAGTTTTGCAATTCTACATGGTTTAGCAAATGATGGTGGGCTATATGTTCCCGAGTCTCTGCCAAAACTTGATCTTAGTTATGAGTTTCTAAAAGATATGAGTTATCAAGAGATTGCTTTTTATGTATTAAAAAATTTCTTCACTAATCTAAAAGAAGAAGATTTAAAAGCTTCTATTAACAGTGCTTATAGTTCCGAGACTTTTAGTGACAAAGAAATAGCTCCTTTAGTTAATATAAATTCTGAAGTTAGTTTTACAGAACTATTTCATGGAAGAACACATGCATTTAAAGACTTAGCACTTTCTTTATTTCCATATTTAATAGTATCAGCTAAAAAATCTGAAAATGAAAAAAATGAAATCCTAATTTTAACTGCTACTTCTGGTGATACTGGGAAAGCAGCATTAGAAGGATTTAAGGATATAGAAGGAATTAAAATTATTGTATTTTATCCTAAAAATGGTGTGAGCCCTATGCAGGAAGATCAAATGAGAAAACAGCTTGGAAATAATGTAGATATTATATCTATTGATGGTAATTTTGATGATGCTCAAGGTGCTGTAAAGCGTATTTTTTCAAGTGATCACTTTAAAAAAATACTAAATGAAAATAATACTATTTTTTCAAGTGCAAACTCAATTAATATTGGAAGACTATTTCCACAAGTTGTTTATTATATTACTACTTATATAAATTTATGTAAAAAAAATATTATTAAGCCAAATGAAAAGTTTAATGTTGTGGTACCTACAGGAAATTTTGGAAATATTTTAGCAGCATACATTGCTAAAAAAATGGGTATTCCAATTAATATGCTTATATCAGCTTCAAATGAAAATAATGTATTATCAGATTTTTTCAAAACTGGAACTTATAGTAAAAACCGTTCATTTTTTAGCACTGTATCTCCATCAATGGATGTTTTACTACCATCAAACTTTGAAAGATATTTATATTATATAACAGGTGAAAATAGTAATCGTATTAATGAACTAATGAATGATTTAGAAACTAAAGACTCTCTTTCTATTTCTGAAAAAGAATTTCTAAATATTCAAAAAGAATTTTTTGGAGACTATGCAAGTAATGAAGAAACTATTAATTCTATTAAAGAGTTATACAAAACTAATAACTATCTTATGGATCCACACACAGCTGTAGGTTATAATGTTTGGAAAAAATATATTAATAAAACAAATGATAGTACACATACAGTTATTATGTCTACTGCACATCCATATAAGTTTCCAACTGCAATTAATTCAGCTCTAGAAATATCAACTGCTGAAAATCCATATGATCTTTTAGATGCATTTGTTGATAGTACTAAAATAACTCTACCAAAACAACTAGTTGAATTAAAAAATCTACCTATAAGATTTAGTACTAATATTGATAAAAATGATATAGAAGCTTATGTTGAAGGAAAAATAAAGAATAAAAAGTAATATTTTTTGTCATTCTGAGGAGTGAAACGACGTGAGAATCTGTCTCTGCCAGCTGTAATTTAATAATATCAAACCTTAGATCCTCACGTCGCTATGCTTCTCAGGATGACAGACTTGCTAGATATTTATTTTTCTTGGTAGGCTTCATTTTTTGAAATATTTTAGCTATTTATAAAACTCTTTTAGAACTCTCGATTGCAAGATTTGTATAAATATGTGAAAAGATGGATACTAAATCTTGTCATTCTGAGGAGTGAAGCGACGTGAGAATCTGTTTCTGCCAGCTGTAATTTCTATAGTATTAAAGGCTTAGCTCCTCACGTCGCTACGCTTCTCAGGATGACAGACTTAAAGGAATTTTTTATTTATGAAAACCATAAACCATGGAAAGGCTGCCTCAGATATTCGAGACAGCCTTTTTTAGTTTATTTCTTTTAAATCAAAAGTCATTTTTTATTCATACCTCTTAAGTCTATAAAAATTCTTTTCTAATTACATTTCCATAAACTAAGGAAATAATTTCTAACTCTTGTTAGCAACAGCTCTTTTTAATTGACAAAACTTAAAAATAGCATAAAGAATATAAATATACATAATATAAGAAAAATACCCAAGAATGATTATTTTTGCAAAGATAAAATCAACTATAAGTATACCAATTCCAAGTCCTATTAATTTAAGAACTATATTTTCTTTGTTTTTTGTAATTTTATTTATATAAGGAACAAAGAAGTTAAGTGATAAAATTCCAAATGTAAAATATTTATATTTAAATACACCATATTTAAGACCTAAAATTAAAAACATCAATATAGATAATCCAAAGATAATTCCCTGAAAAATTTTACCATTCTTTGTATTAGAAGTCGTCATTGGATCAGTTAAAATATAAAAAGCTGCTATTAAAGTGGCTCCACTAAAGCTATATGGCAGATAAATTTGAAATAATGCTAGTATTTTTACACCAAAAAGCAATACCGCTAAAAAACAAAGTGGTGTATAAAAACTAATTCTTTTTTTATATATTAAATAAATTCCACCAAGAAGTAAAAATAAAGGTGAATAATTACCAATATTTCCAACAGGATCCCATATAAATCTATCTATAAATTCTAATGAACCATTAAAAATATGTAGATACTTTGGTGAATGATTTTGTATAAGAGTTGTTGGTGTGGCAAGAGTACTTATTAAAAATAAAGTAGTAAAGTCTCTTCCTATTACAGCTGGGTTAAATCTATTTTTCCCCATGCCTCCAAAAGCCAGCTTACCAAAAATCATTGCCATTGATGCTCCAAAGGCTATTGTATATAAAGGAGTAAAAGGTGGTAATAGAAAAGCTAATAGCATCGCAGAAATTACAGCGGTTAAATCTCTTGTAGTTCCTTTTTTATTTAAAAAGAATAAAGAGAAAAGAAACTCTGTTATTAAGGCACTTAAAATAGAGACAATTATAACTAAAACAGGAAATATACCATAAGCTAAAAAAGCAAAGATAACTCCTGGAATTAGTGAAATAACTACATCTAATGCCATAGGGTTTAATTTATATTTTTTTGCAAAATTATTTGTAAAATCAATCATATTTCCTCCTAAGGATATTAAATATATTTTTTTATAATTTTATTTTTAAAATTTTTAGAATAAAATATTTCTCTTTTTTCATTCATTAAAAAACCTTCTATTCCATCTAATTTATTAATATTAGCAATAAAATTTTCTCCTGACAAATTATAAAGTCCTGTAGAAAAGACATCACTTTTGAAACCAGTACTGCTTATTATAACGACTAACTTATTTTTAGTAGGCATACCAGTTTTTGGACTAATTATATGTCCATAATTTTCATTATTAATTGTTATAAAACTATTACTATTACCAGAAATAGATAAAGCCATATTTGAAAGTTTTAATAAAAAAAGATCTTTAGTATCATCATCTGGATCTTCAATAATCAATTCCCAATACTTCTTTTTTTTATTTATAGCAATAATTGTACTACTGCTGATATTAATTAATGCATCTGTAATCCTCTCATCTTTTAAGTATTCTTTTATTTTATCAGCACCAAAAGATTTAATAAATGAACCTGTTATAATCTCTTGATTTTTTGCTATTTTCACTTGATTTTTTCCATTTTTTAAAATTTCTATCTTTTTATAATCTACATATTTTTTACTATTTTCAATCTCTATATTTGAAGGAATCGTATTTCTAGCTTCATAAAAGCCCCATAATCTAAGCAGAGGCATAATAGTAATATCATACTCATTATTTAAAAGATCAGAATAATATTTTATTTTTTCTAACAAATAAATAGTAACTTTATCAACTTTAACGAAAAAACCACAATTTTTATTTATATTATAGATAAAAGATTCGTCTGAATAAGAGTTGTATTTTTTATCAATAGTGTTAATAATGTGAAAAGCTTTATCATATACTGATTCACTAGTATCTAAAGGAAGCTT
This sequence comes from Sebaldella sp., assembly GCA_018058425.1. GTDB lineage: Bacteria > Fusobacteriota > Fusobacteriia > Fusobacteriales > Leptotrichiaceae > Sebaldella. The sequence goes on along the minus strand of JAGOZX010000040.1, from coordinate 15,809 downwards.
TATTTTAATAGTTGAATTAAATAAGTGATATTCTTTGCTATAAAAAAGAGAGGGTTTTACAAAATGAAATTTTTTTAAAATAGTAAAAAAAGACATTTAGGACCTACTTTCTATTTAACCATCTATAGAGTTTTTATTGATACTAACTTTTTGAACTTTTTTCTTTTCCATCTTTGAAGAGGAAACTCGTTCAGGTTTTTCTTCATTTGCTTTTTTTGGGAGAGATGCCTTAGAATTTCTTTGTTTTATAATTTCATTATTAATTCCAATAATAAGAAGAAAAAGTCCAAATAATGAAAAAATTATTTTTCTAATCATACTAACACTCCTTGTATAATATATTTAGGTTAATAAGGCAACCTATAATCCTTTATTAGCTGTCTTTATACAAATATTGTATAATTGAGGTATGTCGTAGACTCCTTGAAGCTTTGACTTCGTTATTGAAAGAGTGACTCCTCTTTCTAAATATAAATATTTAATATATAAAATTGTTTGTATGTCTAATTGTTTTATTATGTTAACACATGAAAATAATTTTGTCAAACCTAACATTTGATAATTTTCATTATATATTTTACTTTTCTCTATTCTAACTGCAAAATTTTTAATTCATTGAATAAAAAATTTATACAGCTAATATAAATTAAAATATAAATTCTGCATAATTTATAGATTCATATTATTTATTCGTAATATTCAAGTCTGTTCTAATTTCATCTATCATAAAATTTTCCGATCATAACCTTTCATAGTTTTTCAATATTTTAATCTTTATTTTAAATTAAAATATATAAATTCAAAAATAATTATAATATTATTATATTTATTTTTTTACATTTTTTTCTAAATTAAGTGAAAAAAGCTAGTAAATATTGTTTCTATTTTTAATTTAATTTTCCTCCAATATTTTTCAAAGTATTTACAAAGTATCTACAAAGCAATTTCTAAGCTTAAAGCTCTATAATAGAATAGTTTTTATAAGAAACTTTGTTTTCTTCATTAAAAACCCCCTTAAGTGCTAGGCTCATTAGTGAGTCTAGTTATTTTTTTATTCCATCATTTTAGTGAGTTCTGACCCCTCTTCTTATTACACTAATTGTAAAGATAAATATTCCAATTTTCACTATTATATATTATAATAATTATATACCATAATATAGGAGGTAACATGAAGAAACTTTGGGAAGGACGTTTTAAAAAAGAAACTAATAAATTACTTGAAAAATTTAATGCATCTATTACTTTTGATAAAAAAATGTATAATGAAGATATTACTGGAAGTATTGTACATTCTAGAATGCTTTCAAAGCAGCAAATCATTTCAGAAGACGAACAAAAAATGATTGAATCTGGCCTGCTTCAAATAAAAAAAGAAATAGAAAAGAATGACTTTATTTTTAGCATAGAGGATGAAGATATTCATATGGCTGTGGAAAAAAGATTAACAGAAATCATAGGACCCACAGCTGGAAAACTACATACTGCAAGAAGTCGAAATGACCAAGTTGCTTTGGATATTAGAATGTATACTAAAAATAAAGCTATTTCAATTATGAACTATTTAATTATATTAGAAAATACTATTTTAGATTTAGCTGATGAAAATATAAATATAATTATACCTGGTTATACTCATCTACAAAGAGCACAGCCAATATTATTTTCACATCATTTATTAGCTTATTTTCAAATGTTTAAAAGAGATATAAAAAGAATAAATGACTATCTAGAACGAAGTGATGAAATGCCTTTAGGTGCTGGAGCACTTGCTGGAACTACTTTTAATATCGATAGACACTATGTTGCTAAGGAATTAGGATTTTCTCGAGTTACTGAAAACAGCTTAGATTCTGTTAGTGATAGAGATTTTATTATTGAGCTTTCTTCTATTATATCTATTATCTCCATGCATTTATCAAGATTTTCAGAAGAAATAATTATTTGGTGTACTTCTGAGTTTAATTTTATAAAATTGGATGATGCTTTTTCCACAGGTTCTTCAATTATGCCACAAAAGAAAAATCCAGATATACCAGAATTAATAAGAGGAAAAACTGGAAGAATATATGGAAATCTAATTGCTATACTTACTACAATGAAAGCACTACCCCTTGCTTATAATAAAGATATGCAAGAAGATAAAGAAGGTATTTTTGATTCTATCGAAAATATTGAAATATGCATAGAAATTTTTACTGCAATGCTGTCCACTATTTCTATTAATGATAAAAAAATCCTTGAATCTATGAAATATGGATTTTTAAATGCAACTGATGTTGCTGATTACTTAGCTAAAAATGGTGTTCCTTTTAGAAATGCTCATAAAATAGTAGGTGAAATAGTTAGTTTTTGTGAAGATAAAAATATTTCTATTGATGATATGAGCATGGAAGATTTTAATAGTTTTTCTGATATTTTTAAAATCGATATTTTAGAAGTTATAAAAATTGAAAATTGTGTAAATCAAAGAGAATCTTTTGGAGGTACTTCTAAAAATAATGTTTTGATGCAGATTACTAATGGTAAAGAATTTTTAAAAAATTACAAATAAGTTTATTTTTAAAATATAAATATAATTTATAAAAGGCACACTCTTTAGAACTAATAGCTATAAGAGTGTGTTTTTAATAACTATTAAAATATAAACATATATTATATATATCGTCTTTGATTATAATTATATACTTAAGTTATTGACTTTCTTTCTATTTTATGGTAAATTTTATATATAAAATATTTAGGAGGTAAGATAATGAAAAACTTTTTTAGGATGACAAGAATTAATAAAACATAACTTCAATCCTATAGCTGTTTTATCATTATACTCTTGATATTCAAATTAATTAATTAATATTATCAATATATAAGCAGTCAATGGATTTCCATTGACTTTTATTTTTAAATAAAAATTGGAGGTTTAATTTATGGCAAAAGATAAGATCGTTTTAGCGTATTCTGGTGGACTTGATACATCCATTATAATACCGTGGTTAAAGGAAAATTATGATTTTGAGGTAATAGCTTGTTGTGTAAATGTTGGTCAAGAAGATGACATGGAGGAAGTTAAGTTAAAAGCTATCGAATCTGGTGCAACAAAGGTATATGTGGAAGATAAAAGGGAAGAATTTGTAAAAGATTATGCTTTTAGAGCATTAAAAGCAGGAGCAGTTTATGAACATAAATATCTTTTAGGAACTGCATTTGCTAGACCACTAATAGCAAAAACTCTTGTAGAAGTTGCACATAAAGAAGGTGCTAAGTATATTTGTCATGGTGCGACTGGTAAAGGAAATGACCAAGTTAGATTTGAAACTGGAATAGCTTCATTTGATCCAAGTATAGAGATTATAGCTCCATGGAGAATGTGGGATATAAACTCTAGAGAAGATGCTATTGATTATGCTAATAAACATGGAATCAGTGTTCCTGTTACTAAAGAAAAAATATATTCTCGTGATCAAAATCTTTGGCATATTTCTCATGAAGGTGGAGATATTGAAGATTTAGCTACTGAACATCAAGAAGATATTCTTTATTTAATGACAACTCCACCAGAAAAAGCAAAAGATGAAGCTACATATGTAGAGATATTTTTTGATAAGGGATGGCCTGTAAAAGTAGATGGTGAATCTCTTGCTCCAGTGGCTTTATTAGAGAAACTGAATAAAATTGCTGGTGAAAATGGTGTTGGAGTTACTGATATAGTTGAGAATAGAATAGTTGGAATGAAATCTCGTGGAATCTATGAAACTCCTGGGGGAACTCTCTTAATTGAAGCACTACATGAATTAGAATGTATTATTTTTGATAAAGATACGCTAAACTTCAAAAAAATTATTTCACAAGAATATGCAGACTTAACTTATTCAGGTCAGTGGTTTACTCCACTAAGAAAAGCCTTGGACGCCTTTGTAGATAGTGTACATGAAACTGCAACTGGAAGTATAAAACTAAAATTATATAAAGGAAATATAAAAGTAGCATCTAGAAACTCTGAATATGCTCTTTATAGTGAGAAAATATCTTCTTTTGGAGATAGTGGTGAACTATACAGTCACAAAGATGCTGAAGGATTTATAAAATTATTTTCTTTACCAAATAAAATAAGAGCATCTAAAAAGTAGATTTTAACCTGCCTTTTGACTTATTTACTCATTAAAAAAAATGACCTAATAGGTCATTTTTTTACTTTTTACTAGAATTACGTTTTTGAAGTAATCTCACTATTTCTTTCTTCATCTCAATACTAATATTCTGTAATTTTTTTTCATCTGTAATTTCGTTTCCTTTTTGATCAATATACTTTATAAGATTTTTATTAGAATCAAAATAATATCTTTCTTTAAAAATCTTAGTTTTCTTATCATCAAATTTTTTATCATACATTACAGTATTATATTTATATGTTTCCTTATATATGAACATTGGATAATTCTCATGAAAATAAACCTCTTCACTCATATTTCCAGTTTCACCATAATATTTCCCAACTATGACTTTCAGCTTCTGCTTATCATAATAATATGATATCTCTCCACCTTCACTAGATTCTTCATTATCTACAACATCAACTTTAGTATAACTCTTCATAACTGACTGAATATACTCATACTCGCTTCTTATTTGATCCACATTAAGCATTTGACCTGCTGAAAATGAAACCGTAAATAACATACATAAAAATAACATTATTAACTTCTTTTGTAAATTTTTCAAAACTACTACTCCTAACTATTTAAATTTAAATATATATTTTCTAAAATTTTTCTCACTTCTTTTGAATAACTATTGTCTAAATCTCTTTTCTCTTTATTAGTAATTTCTGAAACATACTTATTCAGTTCATTATCTATTTGTATAGAGGCAAGTGGATATCCCTCAGTATAAATTTTACTTTCTTTTTCTACAAAAGTTCTAGAAGTTTCTACTTCATAAATTAGCTTTTCATTCTCACTTTTCACAAAACAATAAGCAATTTTCCATTTTCCTATTACACTACCACCTAAAGACTTTATCATTTTTTTATAGTAATCAGTCATCTCTCTATCAGTAGCTTTTTCTGAAACCATACGTCTAACGAAAACTCCTGGCTGCTTTTCCTCACTTAATCCTTCTAAATAAAGACCTGTATCAATCGACAATACAGGTGTTTTAGAAATTCTATAATATTCTACAGCTTTTATAACTGCATTTTCCTTTTCACTTTTACCTGTTTCTTCCACATCATAATTTTCTATTCCAAAATCTTTTAAATTTAAAAATTCGAATTCTAAACCTTCAGATGCAGATTTTACAGTGATTATCTTTGATTTATTAGTAGTTCCTAGTAATAATTTTTTCACCGTATTTTTCTCCTTCTAAATATATTTATTCTACGTCAAACATATTATTAGGGTCTTTTTGGGATTTGACATTAACATTGGCATTTGTATTTTCTGTTTTATTTGGATCTTTTTTTGTATTTTCATCTCCTGGTAAATTTAATGGTCTATTCTCTTTTGGAGTATTATTAGAAAGTCCGCCCTTACTTGCTAACCCACCACTAATCTCTGCTTTGAAGGGAGTCACATTAGTTATAGATCCATTAGCCGTTGAATTATTTAAAAGTTCTAAATTTTTCTTTGCACCTTTATCTCCATTAGCTGCAGCTATTTTATACCATTTTTTTGCATTTTCAATATTATTTTGTTTTTGATATACTATCGCTATAGGCATTGCAGCCTGCTTAGCTCCTAAATTATATGCTTTCATTAAATACTCAAGGGCTTCTTTATTATTGTTTTGATCGAAATAAATTCCGCCTACTCTTAAGTTTAACTGTTTTTCTCCTCTAGCTATAGCTTTTTTATACCACTTTAAAGCCTCTTTATCATTTTTTTGTCTTTGATAAATTTCCCCTATAGTTCCATCAACTCTTTTTTCACCTAAATTATATGCTTTTTCAAACCATACTCTAGCTTCATTTAAATTTCCCTCTTGGGCATAATTACTAGCTAAAGCAAGTGTCATTTTAAGATCTTTTGTACTTTCTGCTACTTTTTTAAACCAATTTCTTGCTTCTTTTGTATTACCCTCTTGTTGATATAAAATCCCCAAATTATTCATTGCTGCTGGCTCACCTTTATCTGCTGCCATTTTTAACCATTTTTTTGCTTCTACCATATCTTTATTTTGATAATAAAAACCTGATAAAGCCATCATAGCTTGTACATCTCCATTATTAGCTGCAGTTTTAGCACTTTCTAGTTTAACAGGGTCTATCGAACCTTCATTATTCATCTTATTTTTATCTAATAAGTCCATTCCAGCTTCAGTTAAAGAAGAAGAATTACTCTGGTTTTCAGCAGGACTATCAATTGTAACATTTTCTGTTGGTTTTGTTTCATCATCTTTTTTATTTTTTTTCCCACAAGAAAATATTAATAATATAGAAAATAAAATCACTATTTTTTTCATCTTTTTCACTACCTCTTTTTAATCAATTATTTAAAATGATCCGATTTCTGTAAATCTTTCTATATGAAACAATAAGTCTTTTAGGCCACTTGTAGTTGGTTCATCTTCATAGCTTACTGTAAATATACCATCTTCATTACTCCATATTCGTTCAAAATATTCATTCATTTTTTTATTAATTGGTGTATCTTTATTTGTTACTATTCTTAAATTAGCATCCATTATAAAACCTCTTATATTTTTTCTTATATAATTTGAGGATCCTCCATTTATTATAACAGTTCCATCTTTTTTCTCTATTTTCATATATTTTGTATGGAATTGCTCACCATTTGTAAAATACCATCTAATCTTTATTTTACTTTTAGTTTTTTTCATCATTTCTTTTGCTACTGGTTTATTAGGCAGTCCATTAGTATCCATTCCAAACGCATCCTTATTTCTGTCTAACACCATTCTTACTTCTACACCTCTATTAACAGCATCAACAATATTTTTTATCACTTCTTTATCTGATAAAAAATACATACCAATCTGTATTTTGTCACCTGATTTAGTATTCTTAATATCTCTATCAAGAGCTTCTCCAACTTTTTTTTCTGTTATCATTTTTACTTTATAATCAGAATTTTCATAATCTGGAAATTCATAATTTGGCTCGACATCGATCTCTTTATTTGAGAACTCGCCTACCATTTTTGCATTTCTTATAGATTCATTTATAATATTACCGTTTACTTCAAAAGAAGTATTGCTATTATAAAAACTTGCATCATGTATATTAGCAGACGATAAAATCAAAGAATTTTCTGTAGTAAAAGTTTTCCTGTGATCAGCTTTTACATTTACTGCTCTTAATATATTTCTCAAAGCCATCTTAGGATACTGTGGACCATAAAAATTTGTTATCCAACCTTTTTCAATAGGATTTCCAAATGGTTCAATAAAGGTTCTCCAAATTGGAGAATACCATGGATAAACATCCTTTAGTTTATATATTTCTACCATTGTTACATCGATTCCATTATCCTCTAATTCTTTAAATAATGGGTTGTCATATGAACCGTATAAACGATTATTTTCATCAGTTAATAAATATATCTTAAAATCTTCATTAGACTTTTTTTTATCAATTATTTTTTTTGAAAAATCTTCTGCAAATGTTGGGAATTTTCCGATTTCTCTATTATATACTTGATTATATAAAAATATATCTATTATAAAAAAATCTTCTGCCTTATCTATTTGCTTGTATATGTTTTTAAAAATATTTGTATCGTATGCCACATCTCCATCTTTAGTTAGATATGATAAATCATAGTTAAACTCTGCTATTTCAGTGTGAAATTCCTTACTTTCAAAATCAACACCAGCAGGAGGAGTTTTTATACTTGAACATGCTGATAGTAATACAAATAAACCTATTATTATGCTAAAACTACTTTTTTTCAACTTATTACCTCTCATTTAAATTATGTACCATATTGTATCATAATTTTGTTTTAAAAAAAAGTAACTTTAGTACTATTTTCCACTTAATTTTTATTTTGATAAATTTATTTTCTCTTAAAATTTATCCATTGAAATATCTACTTCTATAAATATAGGTATATGATCCGATATATATTTTCTTATATCGTCATAATTATTTTTTATATAATTATATACTCCGTACTTTCCAGTAAATTCTTTTGTGTGCTTTTTACTAATAAAAAAGTTATCATATGCACTTGCAAGAGAGTTCTTTCCAAGTGTAGTCAGATCATTTTCTGGATCTAATATAAACTCTACTTCATTTTCATGTTTTAATAATTTTCGAAATCCCATATTATTTGCAGGTAAATTAAAATCTCCAGCTATAATTATATCATTTTCCAGAGGATCACTTTCTAAAAAATATTCGTACACTAAAATATACCTAGCTGCTTCTAATATTCTCTCCCTCTCTCTTTTCCCAAAAATAGAATGTGCCAAGACATAAATAAAGTCGAATTTCCCTATTTTAAATTTTACTCCATATGGTTCTCTAATAAAATCATTTGGAGTTTTTTCTTTATAAAAACCAATTACTTTTTCCATACTCACTTTTTCTCTTCTCCAAATATAAGCATAGTATTCTTTATATTCACTACTTCCCACAGGATACTCAGATACATGATAATCCCATTTACTATTTGTTATGTTCTCTAAATTTTTTTTTATTATTTTCATAACATTTTTATCCATCACTTCTTCTAAACCTATCAAATCGAATTTTGATATTACTTTAGAAAATTGATAGTAGTCTTTTTGGTTTTTTCCTAATTTTAAAGAGTTGAAACTTGCTATTAAGGCTGTATCACCAGCTATCGAAAGAAAAGAAAAGAGTAATAATAAAAAAAGAAACCTCATAATAATCCCCGCCCCCAAAAATTATTTATTAGTCATTTGCTCTTTCCATATATTCACCATTTCTAGTATCTATTTTTATTTTATCACCTATTTTTATAAATAAAGGAACTTGTAATATGTAACCTGTTGATATAGTCGCCGGTTTAGTTGATTTTCCTATAGTATCACCTTTTAATCCAGGTTCTGTATAAGTAACTTCTCTAACTATTGTATTAGGCAATTCTACACCTACTGGAGTTCCATCATACATAAGCACTTGGATTACCATTTCTTCTACTAGAAAATCTACTGCATCGCCTAAATCTTCCTTTGTAAGCGTGATTTGATCAAATGTCTCTTGATCCATAAAATAATACTCTTCATCCATAGCATATAAAAACTGCATTTGATTTCTATCAAGTATAATATCATCAATCATTTCAGTAGATAAAACTGTAATTTCCTGTACTTTTCCTGTAATTAAATCTTTTATTTTAAATTTCATTTCAGCAGCTCTAGCTTTTTTCCCTGAAGTTGACTGATGTCTATCAGCCTTTACTATTAAAAATGGTACATTATCTTTTCTATATGTACTTCCTTGTCTTAATTCCATTGCTTGTTTCATATTTATCTCCTTTCAATATTGCACATTATCCTTAACGAGTATACAACAAAAACGAGATAAATACAAGATTTTTCTCTTCTATTATTAATACTTTCGTGCCTTTTAGAATACACTTTTTATCAATAATAATTTGCTGTCTTAATGGTTTTTATTAAAGCACTTATTTTCTTTATATCAATTTTTTCAAATAATTTAATTATTTTTCAGAAGATTCTTCTGTGATACATCCTCTATAAAGTTCATTTATATAAGTTCATTTCTCTCATAAAATAAAAACTCTAATCAGCAGGTGTTATGTAGATATCTACATATGTAGAATAGTCAACTACATTAAAGTGCAAGCCATTTCTTAAAAATTCTGTTGACTGTATTGAAGGAGATGTATTTTCAAATGTTTGACTAGATACTGGCTCTCCAAGGTTCTCAGTCATTTTCTTTATTAATGCTTCATAATTTGGATTTTCATAAGTAAGAACTATCTGATTTAAAGTAATATTTTCTCCGCTTAAAGAGTAAAATACTCTAATATTTTTTCCAAACCAGTTTTCTTTACTTTCCAAACCTATTAAACTTTTATCAGTTCCACTGACACCATACACATCTTTTGCATCTTTCACTTGCCTTTTTAATTGATTTGCATTCATTCCAAACCAATTTTTCATAGCAACTTTTCCCATTATCATATTTTTATTTCCTGCTGCCTTAGTATTAGAAGTTATTTTAGTTTGTGTTGGTTCCTTTGGAGCTGTTTCACAAGAAATTATTAAAGCTGATATCATAGTCAAAAATATTATTCTACTAATTTTTTTATTCATTGCTGCCTCCTAAAATTTTTTATATATTATTATATTTAATAATCAAATAAATCATTAAAGCTATCTGAATGACCAATATAGCAGGTATACCATATTTAAAGTACCAATGCTTTGTTTTATGCTTAAAAAGTTTCATACCCAGCAGAGCTCCTAAACTTCCACCCATAATTGATAAAAGGAAAAGTGTTCTTTCTTTTATTCTCCACTTATGATTTTTAGCCTTACTCTTATCTAAAAAAAATGTATACATAGTAAATATATTTATTGTTAGTAAATAGTACAGTACTATTTCATATAATTTCATTTACTCCCCTCTCTTTAAAAATAAATTTGTACTAATAACCTTGTTTACAATAATCTTATTAAATATATTTTATCAGTTCATTCTTAGAAATACATTTATTTACTGTAAAATAGTTTATTTCTTTTATTGGAGTTCCACTTAAACACACTATTTCATCTGAAAATTCTATAATTTCATCTAAATCATGTGTGACAATTATAACAGTTTTATCTTGTTTTGAAATCTCTTTTTTCAACCTTTTTATTATTTCAAACTTATTAACTATATCTAATGATTTAAATGGTTCATCCATAAATAGATATTTTGATGGGTAAGATACTGCTCTCGCTATATTTACTCTTTGTCTCATCCCTCCACTTAATTTATTTGGATAGTAATCTTTATACTCTCTTAAATTCACTAGATCTAAAACAGTTTCAATAATTTTATTTCTTTCAATTTTAGATTTTATTTTACTCTTTAAAACTAAGTCTATATTGTCATAAACACTCATCCACTCAATTAAGATATCATTTTGAAAAACATAGCTTATATCTTCGAAATTCATTATTTTTGATATTATATAATTTAATAATGTAGTTTTACCACATCCTGACCTACCTAATATTCCTGTTATTTTATTTGATGTTATTTCTAAAGAAAAGTCTTTATATATCTCTTTATCTCCATAACTTATATTTATATTTTCTAATTTAACCTTCATTCTTATACCTCCAAAATAAAAGCCTATTCTGTATATATCTAAAAATAAGATCTAATAAAAAAGATAAAAATACTATAATTATTATCCAAGAAATAACAGCTGAGGTATTTAATGACATTTTTTCATATAATATCTGACTTCCTATTCCATATTTTGGCTGACTATATATTTCACCAGCTATTACTGTTTTTATTATTAAGCCAAACACAGAGCTTATAGTATTTATTATGCTAAATACTATAGTAGGTAAATATATGTGAATAATTGAATTTAACTTATTTATATGAAATACTTTTATCAGACTTTTTAAATCAGTGTTTAAATTTTTAATGCTATTTATTATATTATCATAAAATATAGGAAATGATATCATGACTCCAATTATTACAGGAGCTGTTTCTTTTGGAAACCAAATTAATATAAGTACTATCATAGCTATAATAGGTGCATATCTTATAAAACTCATATATGGCGAAATAAATGTATAATAAAATTTTGAGTTTACAGTAATTATACCTAATATTACGGCTGTTACTAATGAAATTAAAAAGGCTTCAATAATTCTAATAAAGGTTTCTTTTATACTTATGTAAAAATATGGAGAAGTAATTATCTCTTTTATATTTTTTATAATTATAAATACACTGGGAAAAATAGTAGTATTATTAACAGTCTTTCCAATAATTTCCCAAATAATTAAAAATAATATAATTGATATGCTATATATAAAATACTTATTTTTCATTGAAAATACTACTTTCTGGAACTTTCCCACCTATTGTTTTTGGCTCAAAATCAAATAATATTTTATAGTAGTTCTCATATTCACTTTCTGTATCACTTATATCTAAAAATTTAATATTTGCCTTCTGAATTACTAAAGGAATTACTTTCGGCGGTATTGGCATTTTTGCAGTTTCTAAATACTTCTCTGTATCTTTAGATGTTTTTAGCCAAACATCTTGTTTTTTCATTTCATCTGTTAACTTTTTTATTAAGTCAGGATATTTTTCTATTATTTCTTTTTTAGCTATTAAAGTTGCCTGTGGAAATCCATATTCTGTAGAATATAATTTTTTCCATTCATCATTTAAAGAAGCTATTATTTTTATATTATTATTTTTTTCTGTTACTACTGAAACATTGGGTTCTGATAAAACAGCTGTTTTTATCACTCCAGATAATAAAGCATTTGCTAATTCAGTTCCTGAATTATAATATTGAATATCTAATTTTTCTGGGTCAATATTATTTTTAGATAAAATATTTCTAAATACAATATCAGGTGTCTGACCTCTTCCCATTATTCCAATTTTTTTCCCTTTTAAGTCTTCTATACTACTCATACCCTCGCTGCTCACAATATAAAGAGAACCCCACGAAACAGTCCCTAAAATTTGGTAACCAAAATTTTTATTATATAGTTGAGCTGCTAAATTTGATGGAACTATAGCTATTATATTCTCATTATTTTTTACTAATTCTCCCATTAAAGTTTCTATTGTAGTTATCTTCTCATAGTTTATATAAGTTTTTTCATCAAACTGTTTCTTCTCAGAAAATAAACTCAATATTGACAATGCTGGTAATCCATCTGGAAAAATGTATCTTAACTGAACTTTTTCATTATTCTCTTGAACTTCAATATTTTTTTTCTCAATTTTACCGTTTCCACAACTTAGAATAAATATTATACTTAATAATACAAAAAATATTTTTTTCATTACTGCTCCCTCTCTAATTACTTCTATTTAAACTTTAAAACTTTACTAATATAATCATATTATAAACTAATAATATTTTGAAAGTCAAATATATATAATAATAAGTTTCTTCTCCAATAACTTGAACTTATAATATTAATAATAATTATATCTATATATATTATGTTAATATAAAATCCAAAATAAATAAAGGGTTATCTCAAGTTAGAGAAACCCTTTATTTACAAACATTTAATACATTATTCCTGACATATTTTCCAGATCTTTTGTTGTTTCTTTTATTTTCTTCACTTTTTCTACCTTATCAGTTGTTAAATATATTGCGTAGTCTTTACTTATTTTTTCTACTATGTCTTTTCTATCTTTAGATTCAAGTTCTTCCTGCATATCCATTAAAATCATCGTAGGAAGCAATCCATAAAATTCTTCATAATCTTTATCAAAGTCTATCTTTCCGTTAAAATCATCTAGCATTCTTTCGATCTGAGGGGATAATTCTTTCATGTTTATCTCATCAGCTAAGTTATCTAAATTTTTTCCATCAAGATTTTCTCTTTCTATTGTTTCCATTATTTCTTGAGTTACTTTTGAATATTTGTCTGTAAAAAATATAAATCCATTTTCAAACATCTGTTTTTTCGTATATTGAGCTATACTATCTTCTTTTTTATCAGTTATTTCACTCTTTATTCCCCATTCTTTCATTAATGCAGATAAAAATAGATTACTGCTTATTGAATCAGGATAAAATGAGACTCCTTTTTTATTTTTGTGCAGATTTTTGTACGATTTTTTAAATTTATTCTTTAATTGATCATCACTGTATTTAAAAAATTTTCTTTGAACATTCTTATTTAAGTCTAAATCATCAGAATATTGCTTTAATGTGAATAAAACTGCTATTTTAACAGAATCCAAGTAATATGTAGAATTTTCATAAGAATTATCTACTAAAAATAAAGTTTTGTCTATTGTGTTCTTTATTTCATTATAACTCTGATACTTTAATGTAATATCTACTAATTTTTGATTTTCTCCTGAAAAATCACTATTCACTAATAATCCTGTTACTGTAGGAAATGTATTCATAAATTTAATAAAGAAATTTTCTAATTTATTTTCTGATAATAATTCCTTTGCTTTTTTAAAATTCCCCTTTGAAGCATAATAATCTGCTAATGCTTTTTTTTCATTAAACTCGTTAATTGAGTTCATAATAGAAGGATATTTAGGGTTTATTGTTTTTTCCAGCTTATCAAATTCTTCTTTTTCACCTAATTGATCATATATATCTAGTAGATAAATTTTATTTGGATAATAAAATTCATCTGCAGTTTCTGTATAGTAATACGAAATATAAGACTGTTCTATTAAATATAGATAACTTTTCTTAGCTGTCTCTAAATTTCCCAGTTTATAATTAGCATATGCGCTAGCCTGTAATAATTGAAATTTAATCTCTTCATAGCTTTCATTCTCTTCGGGTATCTCAGCACCATATTTTTTGTGCAATTCAAGAGTTTTGCTATAGTTTTTAGTTTTATTATATAATTCTGCCAAAGTATAAGCATACTCCTTATTTCCTTGGTCTATAAGGCTTTCATATAAAGATACTGCTTTTTCATTTTGTTTTTTAGAAATATATATATCTGCTAATTCTTTTTTAGCTCTATTTATTCCCTGTGAAACATAGCCCTCATATATTTCTGCTGCTCTATCTCCTGCAAGCTTCCAATAATTCCCTAAATAATAGCCATCTTTAATTAAGTCATCTAATAAAAGATTTAATTTTTCTTTTTTATTATTAATATAATATAAAGATAACAATTCTAACTTTATTTCAAAATTTTCACTATCTTCAGCTATTTTTTCAAGATAATCTTTTTCATTTATTTCAAAACTTGTAAGTCCTTTTATACTATCAGGATTTTCAGCTTCTACATTTACTTGTACTTCTTCTATGCTTGTGTCTTCTACAGCTGTTTTACTGTCATCTTCCTGTACTTCTATATTTATATCAACACTATCATTTTCTTCATCATCTAAGGCATTTCCCTCTTCTACCTTAGCTAAATAAAACCCCAGTACCTCTTTAGCTCCTTTGTCTCCTCTTTTTATATAAGGGGCCAATTCTTTCCTTAATTCCTCTTTTGAATAATATTCACCAAAAATAGTGAAAATTTCTTTGTTTCCTGAATGTTTTGATAAATACTTTTTATAATACTTCACAGCATTTTCATAATCATCTCCGCTTTGCCAATACAATTCTGCTAATAATTTAGCCGCTTCTATATTTCCCTTAGCATATTCTAGTGTAAGAAGATCAATTTGTGTATCATAATAATATGTAGAAATAAGTTTTAAATACGCTTCCTTATTTCCTTTTTCTGCTAAATTTATATATATATCTGAGGCTTTTCTAGACTGATAGTTTTCATTGTATATCTCAGCTAGTTCAAACATATCTTTTGTATTATTCTTATCAAACATTTTTATTAATTTATCATTTTCATCATTACTTATATATATTCTTCCAAGAGCCGATCTAGCATCTTTATTTTTAGTCTTTGCCAATTCAATTACTAATTTTTCAGCTTCATTTTTTTGTAAATCTTCATTATAATAATTTACTAACTTCAACTTAGCTTTATTACTACTTGAACTATATTTCTCATATATCTTTTTTGCTATTAAAAGTTTATTATTATAATAATATCCATCAGCCTTTTCTAATTCATTCTCTATCTCTTTTGCATATTCAGTTTTTTTGTATTTACTTGTGTATTTTTAACTGCTGCCTCATTTATTG
>JAGOZX010000169.1 GCA_018058425.1 Sebaldella sp. | reverse complement strand
ATCCCAATAATATATTGGGTATAGAGTATATAAGGGCAATTAAAAAAATCAAATCAGAGATAAAACCTTTTACCATAAAAAGAGAAAAAGTAGGATATTTTGATTTGGGATTTAAAGACGAAATAGCTTCTGCAACAGGAATAAGAGCTATGCTGAAAGAAAAAGAGTATGATAAATTAAAAAAGCTGATGCCACCTAAAACTTATGAAATATTAATGAATAATTTGGATAAATTAGCATTTTTAGATGATTATTATACTTTGATAAAATTTAAAGTGTTAAATGATAGAGATAATCTTAGAAATATTACAGATATGGAAGAAGGCTTATGGAATAGAGTTTATGATATTTGTAAAAAAACTAGTACTTTAGATGAGTTTATGAAGGAGTTTGTAAATAAAAGATATACTCTCAGCAGAACCAAAAGAATACTTTGTCATATACTTCTTAATTTAACGAATAAAGAAAGAGAAGTAGTAAAGCAAGAACTTCCTTTTGTTAGAGTTTTAGCTTTTAATAAGAAGGGTGCAGAATATCTTAAATATTTAAAAAAAGAACATGAAATAAGTCCTCTAGTATCAAATAAAAATGTAAATAATTTATTACAAGATAAAGAACTTTTTGAAAGAGAATTGGCTAGAGATGAAATATACAAATTGATACATCCTTATACTGACCAGAAATTTGCAATAAATAAAAAGGAGGATTGATGGAGAAGAAGAGAATACCAAATTTTATTTATATTACTTATGGAATAGGAGTATCTTATGCAATTATTGACCAAATATTTGCGCAGTGGGTACTTTACTATTATTTGCCACCCAATAACTCTGGATTGCAACCAATATTGGCACCGATTTTGATATCATTAGCTTTAGTAATCGCAAGATTTGTTGATATGAGTATAGACCCATTTATTGGGCATTTTAGCGATAGATTCAATTCTAAGTGGGGTAGAAGAATACCTTTCATGGCTTTTGGAGGGATTCCATTAGTCTTAGTAACAACACTATTTTTCTTTCCAATAAAATCTAGTGAAATGGCAAGTTTTATATATTTATCACTAATTGGAGCACTGTTTTTTATTTTTTATAGTATCGTAGCAGGGCCTTATAATGCGTTAATTCCTGAGATTGGAATAAATAAAGATGAAAGATTAAATTTATCTACTTGGCAATCAGTATTTAGATTGTTATATTCAGCAGTAGCCATAATACTTCCGGGAATACTCATTAATATATATGGGAAAGGGAATACTGAAAAAGGATTAAGAGGAATGGTAATAACATTATCAATAATTGCTGTGGTTGGAATATATTATACAGTGGCTTTATTACCTGAAAAAAAATATTCTCTGGGTAAAAGTTCAGATATATCTTTAAAAGAAAGTTTTGGAATAGCGATAAAAGATAGAAATTTTATGATTTATCTTGTAGGATTTTTCCTGTTTTTCTTGGGGTTTAATAATTTGAGAGCTTCTATGAATTATTATATAGAGGACATAATGGGTAAAGGCAAAGTAATGATAACGATAGCTTCAGCCCTTATGTTTGGAATATCAGCTCTTGCATTTTATCCTACAAATAAGTTATCTCATAAGTTTGGATGTAGAAAAATAATGATTATTTCTCAATATTTAATGGCGTTAGTTTCATTAATGATATTCTTTTTGGGAAGAGGAGTTCCAATAGAGTGGGGACCTTACATATTTGCATTTATGGGACTTCCAATAGCTGGAGCAGCATTTATATTTCCACCAGCAATGCTTAGTGAAATAAGTGCAAAGGCATCAGAAAAGCAAGATGTAAAAATAGAAGGGATGTATTTTGGAATACAGGGATTTGTGCTAAATTTGGCTTTTTTGGTATCAATAGCAACTCTTCCGATAATTCTGTCAAGTGGGCAGCATATATCGTTTGTAGATGCAATTTTGGAAAAGCCTGAAAGAGTGGAAAAATTTGGAGTGTATATGACATCAATATATTCTTTTATTTGCTTTATAGGAGCAGGAGTGTTTTATAAGATTTTTAAGGAGGAAAACTAAATGGTTGATTTTCTGATAAAAGGGTTTATGTATTATTTTGCATTAATAAACATATTTGCATTTGTTGTAATGGGCTATGATAAAATTAAAGCAAAGCTTAAAAGATATAGAGTTACAGAAAGATTTATTATGACATTAGCATTTATTGGTGGAAGCTTTGGAGTTTTATTAGCAATGCTTGTTTTTAGGCATAAAATTAGAACTAAAAAATTCTTTATAGGAGTTCCTGTTATTATAGCGCTACATCTGATTTTAGTTTTTTATGTAGCAAGTTTTCTTGATAAAGTAGTTAAATAAAGATTATAGAGCTAATGTGATGTTAGCTCTTTTTAATTGGTTAAAAGAGAGAGTTCTATACTTAGAGTTATCTATGAAAATTAAAATCTTGTAGAAAAATGGATTTTTTTATATAATATAAGGCAGACAGTTCGTAACCATCCTGTCTATAAACAAAACTATGGCTAAATAGCTATATTAGAGAAAGGGAGCTATTATGAAAAAAATAGGTTTAACAACAACAGTACCAGTAGAGGTTATTTATGCAAGTGGAAATATTCCAATAGACTTGAACAATATACTGGTTAGTGGTGATTTGGAAAAATATATAGGAATTGCTGAAAAAGCAGGATTTCCGAGAAGTTTATGTGCATGGATAAAAGGTATTTATGGAGTATGCTTGGTAGAAGGCGTTAGCGAAATAATTGGAGTACATGAAGGAGATTGTTCAAACACTAACTCATTGCTTGAAATTTTAAAGTTAAATGGTGTTAAAATTGTCAATTTTGGTT
>JAGOZX010000168.1 GCA_018058425.1 Sebaldella sp. | reverse complement strand
AAATGAAAGAAGATAAAAAATCAAAGATAAGTTTTTCTGCTAATTTTGAAAATTTAGAAAGTTTACAAAATATAAAGGAAAACTATGAATTAATTATGAGTTTACCAGAAGTAGCAGAGAGTAGTACGACAACGGATGTAGATAGTGAAGTAGTAGAATATAAGTTTAGTAATGATGTAAATTTCACAGATAGTGCTACAGTGGAAGACTTTTCATCAGACAATAGCTTGATGTTGACTGATTATGATTCTGATCAGGTATCTAGCTTTTTAAATGCTGTAGTTGAGAGAATATCTGAAGTTAATGAGCAACAAATGGGACAATTAGGATTAGAAGCAAGCGAAAATCCAATAGTTAATATAATTCCTTCTATTGGCCTTTATTTAGGAAATATGAATGTCTTAAATCAAGTGAACTCAAATATGAGCGAAGCAGAAATAAATAATTTCAACCAAAAATTTGAAGCTTACGAAAGTACAAATTTAAAAGGAGTAACAGTAAAAGGATTACTATCGACCATATCTTTAAATAATCAATCTGAAGAAACAAGTAATGAAATAAAAGAAATTAATTATAATGGAGAAGAATATGAAGCAAGCGAACAAAATATAACTCTTATAAAAGGAGAAATAGATACAGAAAAAAGCTACAGAGTAGAATTTGAAAAAGATCAAGATACAGGATTAATTTATCGTGCAGTTATTAATGAAAAATAATAGTTCTAAAATAGAAAAAGAAGCATATATTAAAATAAGCTTCTTTTTTTTATGGGAAAATTCTACGAAGTTCCTATAATATAAAAAAGGATAAGATAATTAATATGGAGGAAATCAAAAAATGAAAAATAGAGAAGAAATATTAAGATATTTTCCATGTCAATTATATGAATTGTTAGAAAATACATTTAATCAAAATATAAACATAGAAAACAATTTACAAGAAATTAGAATAAGATGTAATAGACCTATTATTCTTAAAATAAGACAAGCTGATATAGTTATAGATTATAAAGTAAATCAAAAAGAAATATTACAGATTTTAGAAAAGTTATGTAATAGCTCAATTTATGCTTACAAAAATCAAATCTGCGAAGGATTTATTACTGTAAAAGGAGGGCACAGGGTAGGTATTACAGGAACAGCAGTTATAGAAAATGAAAGGATAATCAATTTGAAGTATATTACTAGTTTGAATTTTAGAATTGCAAGAGAAGTATTAAATTGCAGTAATAAAATTTTAGGACAAATAATAGATAAAGAATCAAATAGCATTTATACAACTTTAATTGTTTCTCCACCTGGAATGGGAAAAACTACAATGCTAAGAGATACTATAAGAAGAATAAGTAATGGAATACCAGAGATAAATTTTAAAGGGAAAACTTGTGGGGTAGTAGATGAAAGAGGAGAAATTGCAGCTATGTATCAAGGAATACCACAAAATGATGTAGGAATAAGAACAGATGTTGTTGAAAATATATCAAAAGCAAAAGGGATGAAAATGTTAATTAGGTCCATGGCTCCTGAAGTAATAGCATGTGATGAGATAGGTTCAAAAGAAGATGTAGAAGCTATACGGAGAAGCAATTTCGGCAGGAGTGAAAGGGATTTTTACCATGCATGGAAAAACACTAGAAGATATAAAAAATAATATGCAAATAAATAAATTAATAGAAACAAAACAAATTGAAAAAATAATTTTTTTAGAAAGATAATTTTTAGTTCTAAAAATAAATTAAATGAATATAATACTAAAAATAGAAAGGACAAGGTATATAAGAATGCAAATAATTAAATATTTTATATTATTTTTAATCTTAGTATTTTCTAGTATGATTGGGAAATTTATATCAAAAAGATATGTATATAGATTACAGGAATTAGAAGAGATGAAAAATACATTAAACATATTAAAGAATAAAATAAAATTTACATATGAACCAATACCAGATATCTTTAAAGAAATATCTAACAATTCAAACAAGAATATTGGACAAATATTTAAAAAAGCAGAAGAAAAAATGGAAAAAACAACTGCAGATGTGGCTTGGGAACAAGCTGTAGAAGAAACAAACAACAATTTAAAAGAAGAAGATAAAAATGTTTTAAAAATGTTATCAAAGTTATTGGGACAGACAGATACAGATGGACAAATCAGCCAAATAGAAATAACTGAAAATTTCTTAGAAGGACAGATAAAAGATGCAATGGAAGCAAAACAAAAAAACGAGAGATTATATACGAGACTGGGAACAATAGTTGGGTTAGCAATAGTAATTGTCTTGTGCTAAATTAGGGGGATAATTAAAATGGATATTAATTTATTGTTTAAAATAGCTGCAATAGGAATATTAGTAGCAGTTTTACATCAAGTATTAGTACGAGCAGGCAGAGAAGATCAAGCAATGATGACAACATTGGCAGGATTAGTAATTGTATTAACGATGGTAATAAAAGAAATAAGCGGATTATTTGACACAGTTAGAACAATATTTAACTTATGAGACAAGGGGGCAGGCGAGACAAGGGGGGACAGGTCTTAAATGTCTCATAGAAAAGTAAAATAAAAAAATATTGTGCATGAATAAAAAATGAGACATTTAAGACCTGTCCCCCCTGTCTCACCTGTCCCCCTGTCTCATTTGGAAAGGATGAAAATGGAAGTTATTAAAATAGTTGGAATTGCTTTAGTTGCTTTAGTTATTATTATTCTTTTAAAGCAATATAGACCTGAATTTGCTATATATATAAGTTTGCTAACAGGTGTTTTGATTTTATTTTTGGTTATGGATAAACTTACAGGTATTCTTAATTTATTGCAATCACTAGCAAGTAAGACTTCTATTAATAGTACTTTTTTGGTAATACTTATAAA
>JAGOZX010000167.1 GCA_018058425.1 Sebaldella sp. | reverse complement strand
GTATTAGGATGTTGCCACTGATTAGACCTATTTGACTGTTGGCAACAATGAAAATATCTCTTCTAGAGAATACTTGGATATCTTTTACTAGTTCTATAATAAAATTTGCATTTTCAGAAGTTTCTATAGTTTTATAAAAGTCTTTGGAAAAAATAAATGATTTTCCTTCTTTCTCAGCCATTTTGGCATTTACTATTGAATCTATATAGAGCTTTGTAGATGCTTCAGTTATTTTAAATGGATAGAAAGAATAATCAAAAGAATGGTTTTCTTCTGTGTTGCTTTCTAATGAAAATAGAGTTTTAAAGTTAGTAGGCCATTTTTGTCCATTAAACTCTTTATATTGGATATCTTCCTTAATAATTTTATATTCATTTTCAGAATTTAGACCAATTATACAAGCATATTTGAAGAAATATTGATTTTCTGCTTGCTCAATATAGAAAGTTAAATTAAACTTACATGATTCTTTACCCTGCATAATATAATCTGATATATTTCCTGGAATGCTACTACCAGATAGAATATCTTTTAATATTTTAAAGGCTTCAACTATTGCAGTTTTTCCAGAACCATTTTGTCCATAAACTCCAACAACTTCAGCAGAGTTTAAAAAATCACCAGACAATTTTTTATTTGGAAACTTGATAATTCCATGTTCAACATTTTTAAAATCTTCTATTTGAATCTCTTGAATTCGAATCATAATAATCTCCTTTTCTAAAAAAAGGTACAAAATGTATCTTTTTATCTATAATACACCTAAAAAAAATTAAAAGCAAGTATAATTCAATACTTTTTTTGAGTTTTATACATTAATTGTTTGTAAAAAATAGGAATAAATAGAACTTTGATTTAGACAAGAACTTAAAGTACACCTTAAGCAAAAAAAATTTACAAGATTTAATTTTTAGGGGTCGGCTTCCACCCCTTTGAGTACGTTTATAAAATATATGTTTGTAAAAAAAAATAAAATTTGACCCTAAGGCAGTTTATATTGTAAAATTGTAGTGAAAATGACAAAATGAAAAGTTCTTGTTGTCAAAAATCTAAAATATGACAATAAGAATAAGGTCCATTGTAGAAAAATGTAATTAATGACAATAAACGAGGTGAGAAAGATAAAACTCTTAGAAGAATTTTTGGCAGGAAGCTATACAGAGGAGTATCAATATAAAGCCTTTTTGCCGAGTAATATAAATGAAAGTTGGCAATGGCAAGATTCTGAGATAAATATACTATTGGAAGAAGCTAATAGAAAACTTGGAGAAATTAATGCCTTCTCATTTCTTATTCCAAATATAGATTTGTTTATAAAAATGCATATAACAAAAGAAGCGAATACATCCAGTAAAATTGAAGGAACTAAAACAGAAATGGATGAAGCTATAATGAAGGAAGAAGAAATTTCCCCTGAGAGAAGAGACGACTGGAAGGAAGTTCATCAATATATAGAGGCAATGAATGGAGCAATAGAACTTCTTAAGCAGCTACCTCTATCAAATAGACTTATTAGAGAAACTCATAAGATACTTCTAAAGACAGTAAGAGGAGAAAATAAAATTCCCGGAGAGTTTAGAACTAGTCAAAACTGGATAGGTGGTTCAAACCTAGCTACAGCTAAGTTTATACCGCCTCATCACAAGTATCTAGATGAACTTATGGGTGATTTAGAGAAATTTATACATAATGAAACAATAAATGTACCACATCTAATTAAGATTGCTATGCTTCACTATCAATTTGAGACTATTCACCCTTTTTTAGATGGAAACGGAAGAGTAGGAAGACTTATGATAACTCTTTATTTGGTGGAAAATGATTTATTATCAAGACCAGCTCTATATTTATCAGACTATTTGGAAAAGAATAGAGATGCTTATTATAGACATTTAACAGAAATAAGAGAGAAAAATGAAATGATACCTTGGATTAAATTTTTCTTAAAGGGAGTAATAGTAACAGCAGAAAATGCAAAGAATACCTTCATTAAGATTATTGAATTGCAAAAAGAAATGGAAACAAGACTTCGTTCTTTTGGTTCAAGGGCTGAAAAGATAAATTCTATAATAAATGCCTTTTATGAAAGTCCCATATTAAGTGTTAAAGATATTGTAGCCAAAACTGGAATACCAGATAAGACTACAAGAAATCTACTAGAACTTATGAGGGAAGATAATCTCATAAAGGAAATGACCGGTTACGAAAGAAACAGATTATTTATTTTTGAAAAGTACTTTAATCTATTCAAATAGACACTATTTAGAAAGAGGAAGACTATGTCCATTGATAACATACTAAAATTACTAAATGAAAAGATAAATAGAGAAAGACTTGAGAAAGAGCGTGTAATAATATTTTGGGTGGATACTGAAAATAGCTATAAAGACATGGTTCAAGGAATAAATATACCAGACTATAACATAGTAACTCATACAACTCACAATCAATTTGCTTTGAAGAAACTCATTGAGCTTGATAAGCCAAATGAAAACTTCATAATTTATAGGAATGAAGAAATTCCTGAAAATGAAAACTGGTTAATAGATATAGAAAAGTATTCAGAGTATTTTTCTCCAGATGAGATATCTATGTTAATTGATGAACTGGAAGTTCCAAAGTCTTTACAAAACAATTTTAGAAAATATAAATACTTTTTTAGAGCTTCCAAAAGGGTAGAGCAATTTAAAGTACTCTATAATAAAACGCTAAATGAAAAAGAGCTTATGAGCTGCTTATATGCAGTTGTATTAGGTATAAGGTCTAAGGTTCATCAAGATATAATGAAAACCTTTATAATGGAATCTTTAAAGGGAATTAATTTATTAAAGGATTTGGAAAAATATGACTTGAGAGTCTCTTTTGAAAACTTTATTAAGGATGAATA
>JAGOZX010000109.1 GCA_018058425.1 Sebaldella sp. | reverse complement strand
GGTAGATAAAGCTCAAACAGAAATATTTGATTTAGATGCTAAAAAAATAGCTGATATTACTGTAATAAAAGAAGGTAATAAAATCAATGTTATGACAGACTTAAAAAATACATATAGTATAATATTAAGAAATATAAGTGAAGTAAAGTCAATAAATAATAATATAATAAAAACAGAGCTTGGAATAAAAATAGAAGTTAATGGCGGAGATTTTGAAATAGAGCTGTAGTTTTTTTATTAAAGAAAGGGTTGAGAAAAATGTATTTAGGGATAGATTTAGGCACTTCTGGAGTAAAGATTATAGCAGTAAATGAAAAGGGAGAAATAAAGGCTTCTGTATCTAAAGAGTATCCAGTTCATTATTCTAATAATGGATGGTCAGATCAGAATCCAGCTGATTGGATTAATGGTGTTAAAAATGGACTAAAAGAAATTTTTCAATTAGCAGATAAAGAGAGTGTAAAAGGAATAGGAATCTCTGGGCAGATGCATGGACTAGTTGTGTTGGGGGAGAATAAAGAAGTACTTTATCCTGTAATTTTATGGAATGATCAAAGAACAGTAGAAGAATCTGAATATTTGAATAATGAAATAGGTATGGAAAAATTAGTAGAGTATACATCAAATATTTCTTTTACTGGATTTACCGCATCAAAGTTATTATGGTTAAGAAAAAATGAACCAAAGATTTTTGAGAATATAAGACATATTATGTTGCCAAAAGATTACATAGGCTATATATTAACTGGGAAATTTTATACAGATGTTTCAGATGCCTCAGGAACTCTATTTTTTGATGTTAAGAATAGAAAATGGTCAAAAGAAATGATTGATATTTTAGAGATAAAAGAGGAATATCTTCCTGAAATATATGAGTCACATGAAATAATTGGAAACTTAAATAAAGAAATTCAAGACGAATTTGGAATAAATCATGAAGTGAAGGTAGCTGCAGGTGGTGGAGATAATGCATGTGGAGCTATTGGAGCAGGAGTAGTGGATGAAGATAAGATATTAATTTCTTTAGGAACTTCAGGAGTAGTTTTTATACCACAAGAAAAATGGTCACTTCCTGAAAAAAATAGTATGCATACATTTTGTGATTCTAGTAATAAGTATCATTTTATGGGTGTGATATTATCAGCTGCTTCATGTTTAAAGTGGTGGGTAGAAGAGATACAAAACGGAGATTATAAAAAGCTTTTAGAAGAGGCAGAAAACTCACCTATTGGAAGTAAAAACTTATTTTTTCTTCCATATTTAACAGGAGAAAGAACACCACATTCAGATCCATTTGCTAAAGGATGTTTTATTGGATTAAGTGCAGTTCATACTAAGGGTGATATGACAAGAGCCGTAATAGAAGGGATTAGTTTTGCTCTCTATGATTCTTATAGCCTTATAGACGGCCTACAGCCTGAAATTATAAGAATAATTGGTGGTGGAGCAAAAGCGGAGCTTACAAGAAAGATACTAACAGATATTTTTAATATAAAATCAGAGGTTTTAGCAATACAAGAAGGGCCTTCATATGGAGCGGCAATTTTAGCAATGTTTGGAGTAGAAAATGAAAAAAATATGAATGAAAAACTAAAAGAAATCATAAAAGTAACAGATACACTAGCTCCAAACCTTGAAAATCATAAAGAATACATAAAAAGATATAAGGTTTATACAAAATTATATGCAGCTTTAAAACCTGAGTTTTTAGAAATAAGTAAGTTATAAATATTACTCTCTTTCATTTTTCTTAATAGATGAATTGTGGTACAATTATTGGTGAAAAGAGTTACCGATTAAATATTATAAATTTTTATAAATAAAATACTGAATGGTTGATTATATTAGCAGAAGAGATGATATATAAGGTGGGTTTTTATTATTAAGTTTTAAAAAAGAAGAATAAAAGGGTATAATATAATAAAATACAAATAATATTAATTGGTAGAGGGAGAGAATTATCATGGATTTTATACAAAATGATTATCACAAAAGAATCTTAAGTTATATTTACTTAGAAAAAAAAATTACTAAGATACAGTTGTCAAAATTTCTTGACGTAACTATCCCAACTGTAACTTTATATTTAAATGAGTTAATAAAAAATGGCTTAATAAAAGAGAGTGGAGTAATAAATTCAGAAGCAGGTAGAAAACCAGTTTTATTTGAAATAAATTCAGAAAACGCATATACAATTGGGATAGAAATAAGGCAAGAAACATTATCAATTGTAATACTTGATCTAGAATTAAACCTTATATATAAATCAGTAGAAGAATATAACATAGATAATCTAAGAGAAGAACTTCAAAATTTAATATATAAGTCTATTGTTCATGGAAATGTAACAAAGGAGCAAATATTAGGAATAGGAATAGCTTTTCCTGGGATAGTAAATGATAGAAAATTAGAATTAGAGGAGTCTCCAATTGTAGATATAAAGGCTTATTCTTTGGAAGGGTTAAAAGAGATATTTAAAATACCTGTTTACATAGGAAATGAAGCTGATTATGCTGCTTATGCTGAGAATTTAATTGGAAGTTCTGAAAAATATAAAAATTCAATTTACTTATCGATACATGAAGGGATAGGTGGAGGAATAATACTGGAAAATGCTCTTTATTCAGGCACTCTTCATCATGCAGGGGAAATAGGGCATATGGTAGTAGATTTTAAAGGAAGAAGCTGTGATTGTGGAAGATCAGGCTGCTGGGAGAAGTATGTATCTTCAAAGATATTAACAAACCTAATATTGGAAAATAAGCTAGAAGACATAAAAGAATTATTAGAAATTTATAATAATAAAAGCAATGAAAAAATTTATAATCAAGTAGATGAATATTTTAATTACTTATCTTTAGGAATAATGAATTTATTTCTTATATTTGATTTAGACTGTATAATTATAGGTGGGGTTTTAGCTCCTTATCAGGACTTACTGCAAGATGTGATTATAGAAAAAATAAAAAATGAAAATTGTAAATTGGAAAAAAATGCTGAAAAAATAATATTTCCTAAATTATTATCAAAGGCTTCTGCCATTGGTGCTGGAATTGTTCCATTATCTAATATTTATGACTTTGATTTGATATTAAAAACTATGAAATAAGAAAGAGAAAATATAGGAATTTAAATTTGTCTTCAAAAATTTTATAAAAAAATACACCAATTTTTAAAAATACTGGTGTATTTTTTATAGTTTACTTAAAAAGTATTAAAATTTCTATTTTAGAAAACTATCCACAAAAAAACTATCATCAAATGTCCATATATCATTTACTTTTTTCATTTCAATAGTTGTATTTTTTGTAATATTTTTCATACTTCCCATATTATCAGAAACAACTTGAAAGTATGATGCTAACAACATAACAAAGTATACAGAACCTTCTTTATCTAGTTTTTCCGCTTCTGCTATTGTTTTTCCACTTAAAGTTTTAAAGGTTTTCTCTGCTTGTTTTTCAATTAACTGTTCGTTATTATTAGCATAATCTTCAACATTTGGAGATGTAATAGAGAGTAAAACATTAGCAGTCTTTGAATCAGAATACTTAATTTCTTCAATTTTATATTTGCTGTTTGAAACATATGCTTTAACTAAAGAAGAAGCAGGAGATATCAAGGTATCTGCATCAGATGTATTTTCACCTATTCCTAAAATTGACTTTATTTTTATAGTATCATAAGTATCTGTAGAAAATACCTCTGTTAATTGTTTTTCTATTTGTGAATTATTTTGTGATATTTCTGTCTTTGTTAGTTTCACACTTTTATCTGTAGTTACTTTATAAGATGTTTCTGAAAATGAAATGGAAAATAAGAACATTGAAAAAATAAGAAAAAATATTTTTTTCATGATTGTAAACCTCCTAGTTTTAATAAAAAAAATTCAACTTTAGGATAATTGTATCGTATTTCACCTATTTATTCAACAAATTCTTTATTTCAATGTCTTAATTTCAGATAAGAGGTAAGAAAAAAGATGGTACTAAAAAATACAGAACTATTTCAAATTTGAAATAAACTCTGTATTTTTATATTTAAATAACTTTTTTAGTAACTGGATTTCTAAAGTATCTTATACTGCTTGAAACTAGAAAAATAGTATAAGATACTATTAATCCAAGAGCGGCTCCAGCTGTAATATCTGAAAAGTAATGTAGATTTAGATAAACTCTAGATAAAGAAATACTTAATGCAAGTATAAAAACATACCATTTATACTTTAAATTAAAAAAGTAAAAGACTCCAAATACAGCAAATGCCGTAGCTGCATGTGAAGATGGAAATGAATTTGTTCCAGAAGACTCTACTAATAATCTTAAATTTGAAAATCTAAGAAAAGGTCTTTCACGATCAAAAAAGTTTTTCAATATTTTATTGCCTAGCAGAAGTGTCATTCCAAGTGATATGAAAACTAAAAACCCATAAATTCTGGTATTTTTAAAGAATGACAATGCTAATATAAAAACTATCCATATAAGTCCATCATTAGCTAAAAATGTTAGAAATAACATTATACTATCTAATATAGGATTTTGAATATTATTAGAAATATTCAAAATATTTAAATCTAAATTTGAAAACATATATCCCCTTTAGTTTATAAAATTTATTTAATAATAGCTCTTAATGATAACATTTTTACCATTAGCTTCTTTTTTTGCAGTTTGTTCAATTTTTTTCATATAATTATCAAAAGTTTTTTTGTTAAATGATTTTTTTACATTATATGAATCGTCATCAATAGTAACGATAACTGTAATGTTTTTTTCCTGCTCTCTGACATCAATGTCCAGTTCCACAGTGTTATTATTTCCGTCAGTAATATAATGATATTGTGCTTCTAAAGTATCTTCTAAGTGATCTTCTAAATATGTATCAGCCATAGCGGTTAGAGATATCATCATTAGTGACATGATTATTAAAAGTTTTTTCATTTTAACCTCCTATAAGTTCAAGTAATTTAATTGTGCACTTAACTATGAAAATCGTGTATCCTTCAATTTTAAATAAAAATAATTTAAAAAAAGAAGAATACCCTTTATAGTTAATACTACAATATATAATTTATTATAATAAAAAGTTGTGTCCTAGGTATATCCAATAAGATAAAAAAAAGGACATATCTAGGATATATAAACAGGTTATTATTTTACTTGTAAATTAAAACTTAGGAGGTATGTGTAATGAAAAAAATAATGTTAGCAGGGATTTTTATACTTGGAGCTTGTCTTTATTCAGATGAGGTAAATTTAAGAGCAGGTGGAAATATAGGGGGCTGGTATAGTGAAAGTGGAAATTTAAATACTGGAAACTCTGAAGATTTTGGTTTTGAATTTACTGTAGAGTATATGAAAGAAGTGGTACCAAACTTCAAATTAGGTTTAGGAACTGGTTACCAGATAAATGCAAAGGTCGAAGGAAAAAGAAATGAAACAGAATATTATGTGAGTCCAGGAGTAGAATATGAATCAAAAACTGGATTTGAAGATAAGGTATATTATGATAGTATACCATTATATGTTACTGGGAAATATGAGTTTCCAATTAATAAAGACTTTACTGCATATGCTAAAGTAAATGTTGGTTATTCATTTAACCTTAAGAAAGATGATGCTGTTTGGACAGATTCTGCAAAGCATGAAATAAATGATGCTGATAATCAGCTGTATTCAAATTCTAAAACATATAGTACTGATGTAAAAGATGGATTCTATTATGCATTAGGTGGGGGAGTAAAATATAAAAGTTTTTTTGCTGACCTAATGTATCAAACGAATTTTGCTGATGTGGAAATAGAAGGTCAAAAAGATAATATGGACTATTCTAGAGTTACACTTGGACTTGGTTACTCTTTTGATTTTTAGATAACGTAAATTATTATATTTGGTAATATTTTAGTAGCAGGGAAATGAAAATTTAAAGTTTGTTTCAATTATAATTATATTTTTGAAACAAACTATTTTCATTTATAGTATAATAGTAGTAGTATAAATGAAAATAGTTTTAGGAGGATTCATGTTTAATATATTAATTGTAGAAGATGAGAAAAAGATTAGAGATCTTTTAGAAATATATTTTATTAAAGAAAACTACACTGTAGATAAAGCTGAAAATGGTGAGGAAGCACTGCTGAAAATGCAGTTAAATAATTATGATATAATTTTATTAGATTTATATATGCCAAAGATGGATGGCTTTGATACATGTAGAGAAATAAGAAAAACAAGTTCTGTACCAATCGTAATATTAACAGCATTATCTGATGATGAAAGTCAACTTTTAGCGTATGAACTAGGAGCAGATGATTTTATTATGAAGCCCTTTAAAAAAGATATATTGCTCGCAAAGGTTAATAGAATAATGGAAAGAACAAAGATAAATATGGAGCAATATACTTTTAAAAATTTAATAATAGAAAAAGATAGTTATAGAGTATTTTTAGATAATAAAGAAATAAAGTTTGCGCCAAAAGAGTTTGAAGTTTTATTATATCTTGCTGAAAATATAGGAATGATAAAAACCAGAGAAGATATATTAAATAAAGTGTGGAATTACGATTTAGAAGTAAATGACAGAGTGGTAGATAATCATATAAAAAAAATCAGAAAGAAATTAGGAAATTGTTCTAATTATGTAAAGACAGTAGTTTCTGTAGGTTATAAATTTGAAGTTTAGAATAAGAGGAGAAAAATGAAAATAAATAAAAAATTATTTTTAGGTTATATTTCTATATTTATTATTACTATATTAATAGGCTATCTTTTAGGTAAGTATTCACTACAGGGAGTATATGAATTTACTAAGAAAAAAGAACTAACGAAGCAGATGAATAAATTAAAGTTTTCAGAACTAAATTCAGAAAATATAAATAATTTAGAAAGAAAGCTTGGAGTAGATATTATAGCTTATAATGATACAAAAGAATATAACATAAAAGAGAAATTTGATTATTTAATAGTTGAAAATGATAAGAGGCAATATATCATATTATTAGATAACTTACTGGATGATTTAGAAAAAAGTGTTGAATTTAATGTCGAAAAATCTCTTGATTTAGGCGGATATAAAGTCTTCAATGGAAACTATATAGTTCCTGAAACTATAAAATATGGTGATAAAAATTATACAGATTATGAGGTTGAACAAAAGTCTAATGTGCATAAAATATTTCAAGAGAAAATTAATTTGAAAAATGCAGTAATAAAAGAAATTTCTTTGAAACATTCTTTGAAAGAAAATTATTTAGAATTAATTATTAAGGCATATAAGACAAACCCTAATTTTAATGAAAATTACCAAATGACCTATATAGATCCGTATGATGAAGGTGAGAAGGATGAAGTAATAGTTTTAAATGATAATGGAAATATATTGATTATGGGATATTCTTATAAAAATATTTCAGGTGTATTTGCAGAATTTAGTGATTATTTTATATATCTTTTGATAATAGGTCTTATTTTAATAGTAATATTATCAATGATATTTACTAAAATTATTACTAGTCCAATATTAAAAATAAAAAGTATAACTAATAAGATTATAAAGCTAAATTTTGAAGAGAAAATAAATATAAAAAATAAAGATGAAATAGGAGAATTAGCTGATGATATAAATATTTTATCAAATACTTTAGGAGCTACATTAAGTAAATTAGAGGAAGATAAAAAAAATATAAAAGAGTATATGGGAAATTTATCTCACGAATTTAAAACACCACTAACTATAATTTCAGGTTATACTGATCTTTTGAAAGAAGAGAAAGATGATAAGTATCTGAATATAATTTCAGAAGAAACTGATAAACTTACTTTATTAGTAAATGAAACTATAAAAGCAATTAGTTTAGATACCAAAGTAGTAGACTTGAATTTAGAAGTATTTGATTTAAAAGAATTAGCTTTAAAAGTAATTGAAAAATTAAAAATAAATATTCCTGAAAATATAGAATTGGAAATAAACTTGGAGAAAAGTCTTGTAAGAGCAGATAAAAATAAAATAGAGCAGGTAATGTATAATTTCATGTCAAATGCTATAAGACATACTAAGAGTAAAGTGAAATTTTATACAGAAAAATCTGGGGACAAAATTATTTTTTTAGTGGAAAATAATGGAAATAAAATAGATAGTCAAATGAAAGACAAGGTTTGGATGAAATTTTATAAAGATGATGGAGGAAATGAATCAGATTCCTATAGAATGGGTCTTGGTCTTTATATAAGTAAAAGTATATTAGAGCTTCACAAAAGTAAATATGGTGTAAAAGATTCAGAAGATGGAGTAATTTTTTATTTTACTTTAGATTTAAAAAAATAATGAGAAAATCAACTTAAATTTAAGATGCTTATTCATATTTAATATGGTAGAATCTTATAATAGTTAGGCAGTGGTATAGAAAATAAGTTTTCTGATCACATTACTAGCTATGATACTCGTATATACTTGAAATATGGTCAAGTGTTTCTAGATCAAACCAAAAATTTGATACTATGAGTGGTTAAAAATTTTTTATAGCCACTGAAATTTATCAGTGGATTTTTTATGTAGGAGGAATTATGAAAAAATTAATTTTATTAGTGTTTACAATGTTATCGCTTTCTTTATTTTCAGCTTCACAGCCAATAGGTATAATAGGGGCAATGGATAAAGAGGTAGCAGGATTAAAAAATGAAATGAAAGTAAGTAAGGTTTCTAAAATAGCTGGAATTGAATTTTTTGAAGGGACACTGCAAGGGAAAGAAGTAGTTTTACTAAAGTCAGGTGTTGGAAAAGTAAATTCAGCTATAGCAACAGATATTTTAATAAGAGAATTTAAAGTAAATAAGATTATATTTACAGGTGTTGCTGGTGCTGTAAATGATAAATTAAATGTAGGCGATGTAGTTATTTCCACTGAACTAGTAGAGCATGACTTTGATACTACAGCATTTGGAGAAAAATTAGGGAATGTACCTGGATCAGATAATGGGAAATTCTATGCAAATAAAGATTTGATTACTTTAGCGGAAACTTCTGCACAAAAGGTTTTGGGAAAAACACATGTATTTAAAGGAGTTATAGTAACTGGAGATCAGTTTATAGCTAATAAAGATAAAGTGAAGTTTTTAGAGAAAGAGTTTGGGGCTTGGGCAGTGGAAATGGAAGGTGCTTCAGTTGCACATGTGGCTACTTTGTATAATGTAGACTTTGTGGTAATTAGAGCAATTTCTGATAAGGCTGATGGTTCGGCTCATGTGACTTATGATGAATTTTCTACTAAGGCGGCTCAGAATTCTATTAAGATTGTAAATGAGATGTTGAAAAAAATGGGGAATTAAGTATGGATTTATAAATTTTAAAAGAGAATACAGGAATGTAGAAAATTCAAGTATTCTCTTTTTGTTGATTTACTATTTATGAGTAAGTGTAGTGATCTATAACTGTATTACTCTAGTATGGAATTATATTTAAGA
>JAGOZX010000166.1 GCA_018058425.1 Sebaldella sp. | reverse complement strand
GTTGAACCAAGAAGATCTATAGGAGTATTATACATCCACTCTCCTATTCCATCTCTATTCCCTCCATCTAAAAGTACCACTTCACTTATATCTGACGTTCCATTTATAATCATGCTATCACTATTATTTCCAAGAATCACTTTCCCAGAAACTTTAGATCCTGAGTTCATTGTTAATGTGGTTTTCCCCATATTTGAGCTAAGTGAACCTCCATCCAATATTCCAATTCCTGATGTTGCTGAGACATTAGCACCGTTATCTAAATTTATAGTTATTGGTGTTTCTGCTAATACATCGGTAAATATCCCATATCCAGTTCCACCTGTTACTGTACCTGATACACCTATATTTATTCCTTTACCTCGTTCTAAATATGTAATTAACCCAGTTACTCCTCCAATTACTGTTCCCGATGTTGTTACATCCATATTTCCTGTACCATATGAATAAGAAGCTATTCCTGCATTACCACCTGTTACATCTGCATTTGATATTACAGTAGTATCACCACTTCCATAAGTATATGTATATAGTCCAGTCATTCCTCCTTTTATACTTCCACCTGTTCCTGTAACTTTTATATTTCCTGTACTTGTAGTTTCATTAAAATATGCATATACACCTATAAATTTCGCATCTACTTTTCCTGCCGTTGTAATTGACACATTACCTGCACCATCATTACCTCCTATTACACCAACAGATCCATTTCCAGTAGTTTCAACACTTGCTGTAGAGCTAACATCAATTGTCACATCTCCACTTGTAGGAGGAAGTGCGTAAATTCCATAAGCTCCTTCTCCTGAGGTTTTTATATTTCCAGACTCTAATAGTACTGTTATTCCATTAGCCGCACTTCCCGATGTCCCTAGCGCTATTGTTCCATTAGTTATATATAATCCATGTGCATTCATTCCAGTAGTAGTTATAGTATTGTTAGTTCCTAGAGATTCAAATATAGAGTTTACACCCGTAACTCTAATTCCAGCTGCATAAGCATTTGACATGTTATTTGTAGTTATTCCTGTGACATCAACTTTAGTATTTCCCTCTACTGATACTTTCCCTCCAGATATACTTATTCCCGAGGTATTAACTGCTGCTGTAGTATCATTAACAATTGTCAAATCTTTTTTTATAGTTATTACTCCAGATTGGTTTATTAATCCTCCCGCTGACATATTTGTTGCATTTATATTCATGCTACCATTAGCTGTTAATGTTCCTGCATTTGAAATCCCATTAGTATAATTACTTGCATCAACTATAACATCCTCACTGAAAACTGCTGTTCCCGCATTCCTTAGCCCATCAGTTGAATTCCCTATTAAATGTGTTGCTCCTCCAACTGTTATACTATTTCCACCAGTCAATTCTACAACTGCACCACCTATATTTCTAATACGCGTACCTGTTAAATCACCATTTACTATTAAAGATGCCCCTTGTCCATCTATATAAATTGCACGTGCATTTTTCCCAGAAGGAGTAGAATTAAGATTACCATTTATGATAACATTAGAGCCTTCCATAATATATACCCCATGGCGTTGACCAATCGCAGAAACGGTTGTATCTCCCATAAAATTTATACTTGACCCATTTGAGGCAATCACTGCAGCAGTAGCTGATGATGATGATACGACAGAAACAGGATTAGTCACTGTTATTATAGTGCCAGGATTTGCTGCATGAATATAATCGTAGTTGCTCCCCGAAACAGTACATGCTGTCCCATTACTAGCTGTAGTATAACTATTTATTACTCCATAGCATTCTGCTGCTTGAGTCATTCCTGTGATTCCTAATAATGATGCTAATATTATTGCATTACGCTTATAAAGTTCCAAGTTCTTGATTTTTTTACTTTCATTTAAGATCACCATATTTTCTCCTTTGTGGTTCAGACCCAAATATTTGGAGCACTTTTTATATAATTCTTTTGCTCATTTCTTCAAATTCTACTCCATTATCTGTCGTTATTGTTATAAACTTCTCTCTAAACTTATTCTGACCATATTTTATTTCTAGCTTGTCTATTGCTTTTATTACACTTTCTTGTTTCCTATTCGGTAGCTTTATTATCTTCTCTTCTCTACTATATCTTTCTGTTAAGACTAATAATACTCCTCTCCCATCCCCTTTTCCAGAAACTACTATATCCATCTCCCAATGACCATATGCATCTCTTCTTTCTACATCTTTTGGTCTTTCTTCGATACTTAATCCATCTCTGTTTTTTAATGAGCGAAATGCTTTCTTCTTATTTTTTCTTGGACATGACTTACCATAAGGTAATTCTTCATACTCTAAATCTAAAATACCATCTCTTACATAATTATATATTGTTCTTTCACACATCTCCTTTCATTCTATTATTTTGTAATTACTTTTAGCTAATTTCTGAGAACTAGTCAATTCATCATAAATTTAGAATAGTATTATTCATATTTCCATCCAAATAAAACACATTTCTCACACTTACTAAGTGTTTTTTAAACTGAAAAATCGAACTATTTCTTCATCACTCAAATGAAACTTTTCAGATAATATTCTAATTTCGCTAGCTTTAAATTCTCGTTTCCCTTTAAGCTTATTCGACAAAGTTTTATCATTAATACCTAATTCTTTTGATAATTTGGCTATAGTTTCATTTTTTGTATACAAAAAAATTTCAAGTTCACTTTTCATTTTTCTCTCCTTTTTTTAAATTTACTATTAAATAGTACAATATTTTTTATCACTTGTCAAGTGTAAAAATACTATTTTATATCATTTAATTCCATTATGGTATAATAAGTATTAATAAAAAGGAGATTTTGTATGGAAGAGGAAAAAAATGTCGGAGAGATAATAAAGAAATTAAGAAGAAATAATAATATGACACAACAAGAATTAGCG
>JAGOZX010000039.1 GCA_018058425.1 Sebaldella sp. | reverse complement strand
TAAGTAAGTACTATGATATATTATAAGGTAAATTATAATTAAATTTTTAAATTTACATAGAACGAAGATAAACAGAATTTTTTTAATGATTTATTATTATTTTTGATATTTTTTGTAGTTATATATTTTTTTTATTTATGGTTTTTATATCAATATTAACAGCAAATAGAGCAATAGTGCATATTATTAAATTAAAATAATAGTTATTTTATAATTAAATTTATGGATTTGACATTTAATAAGAAATATATTATTATACTCTGTAAAGAAATAGAATCTAATTCTATTTATTTAATAAGAAATAATTTTATAAAGTAAATTCGCTATATAATTGAAAGGAAATAAAAAATGAAATATAAAAAAGCATTATTATTTTTAAATTGGGCAAATATTTTAGAACCTTAACTTAAGAAATAAAAAATTAAATAGTAAAATTTTTATCTGAGATTTTTCTTATATAAAAAAATTAAATATAAATAAGGAGTGTGAGCTATGTACAAAAAAATGACGATTTTATTAGTGCTCTTATTAGTGGGGCAAGTAATATCAGCAAGTCCTAAATTGGACAGATATGAAGAGGGTAAGATGAAATACAAAGTAAAAAAGATAGAAAAAAAACTTGATAAGATATCAAAGGGAATAGAAGACTACAAACTTGAAGAAGAGAAGCTAGATGTATTAGAGCAAGAATTGGTCATACTAAACTGTAAACTGGAATCCAAAAAGTTAGGATATGATGCAGAGAAAGTCTGTAAGATAGATATAAGAGTAGACTATGGTTTAGAAGGAAAATTAAAGGCATTAGAAGTAGAAGAACAGCTAAATGAAATGTATAATAAAATCAATATGTATAAAGAAAATATAGAAGAATTGAAAAAGAAAGGGGAGAAAACGTGAGAAATATTTTAGAAGAGGCAAAGAAGACATTTAAGTCGAGACTAAAAAATAATAAAAAAGTATATTATTCTACAGGGATGGTAATATCTTATTTATTAACAGGAGGTTTTTCTCAAAGTGAGCCTATAATCAAAAGTGGAGAAGTAAAAATCGCAAAAATAAATGAGACATTAGAAGAGCAAGTAGAAAGGTTACAAATAGAAATAAGAAAAAGACGGCAGGATAATGGAAAAAAATTAAATATATATTCAACAGAACTAGCAGCTCTTGAAAATGAAGGAGATCAAATAGTAAAAAGTCCTTGGGAAAGTTTTATGACACTGGGAATGTTTGAATATAACCGTATGAAAAAATATGACAATGAGTGGAAATATGGGTCTAGAGTAAATACAGCAGAAGATAATATGAGAGATATCGTTAGTCAATATTTGGGAATTAATAAAGGGAAAACTGGAACATCTGGTTGGATAACAGAAGGTTCGGATGCATGGAGTACTAATAGCCAGATATATGACCATACAGGCAAATTAACGGCAATTCCCACAGTGAATCTGCCACAAATAAAGCAACCCGGCACATTTGAATTAGAATTACCAAAAATAACAACACCAGTAATACCGGGGACACCATCAATAACAATAAATCCAATTTCAATAAATGTAAATGTACCAGTAATACCTAACTTAAATGCGCCAAGTATACCGCAAACACAGGCGCCAGATGCACCAGCATCATTAAATGTATCTGTAATTTCACCAAATGTAGAAGTAGAAGTAGGAGAAATAAATATTACAGAAATTTCAGATATTACATCACCAAATATATCAATAAATACACCAAATGTGAGTGTATCTTATGATGTAAAGTCACCATCAGTACCAGAACCAAATCCAGGTTATGATATACCTAATGCGCCAGAAGCTCCGAACTTTGAATCTTTTTCAAGAACAAGGGGTAACTGGCTTGGAGGTTTTAGTTTTACAAAAGGTGCAAATAATTTTGATAGAAGAATAAAAGCATGGGAACAAGGACCAGCATTATTAGGGATAAATTCTCAGCCTTTCTTTTCTATTGGTAATGGAACAGTGAGAGGAAAAGGAAAAGGAAGCATAAGTAAGATTATAGCAATGACAGATTCAAATGGAAAGGTAATAAATAGATATGATGAAATACAATTAGTAGTGCCAAATGGGATGAAAACAGGAGGAAAGCCAAATACTAATTATGGACCAAACCCACCTGCATATGAGGAAAGCCCAGAAGCATTTCCTGAATATATAGAGGGATCTTGGATTTCAGCTCTTGATAATGGTAAACTAGAGGATGTACCTTCAGATAACAACCCAAATAAAGGGAGATATCAACAATTATGGATATTTCAAAATAATCCGCTTGTTGAAAATGTAGATATAATAGTCGGAGGAGGAAAAACTAAGAGTACTTCAACTACTTTATTTGCAGAAACTAATTTAATAAGAATGAAAGATGTCTATGTAGAATTAAGAGGATTTAGTATGATTGGTTCAATAAGAACAGATACAAACTATAGAATAGATTTTCAAGATGTGGATATAAATATAACTGGTGATTCCAATACCCTATTTTCAACATATGCTGAAGGAAATGTATTCTCAGGTAATCCTAGGCTTGTTGATTTAAGAACAATGACGAATTGGGGGAAAGCTAAAACAGATACTTTTGCAACATCAACAACAAGTTTTATTGATGTAGCGGGAACAAAATTAGAAGCCAGTACAAGTAAAAATACAGTATTTTTTGTATCGCCTTCTAGTTTTCGTAGATGGGATGGAACGAATGTTTGGAATCCAACGCCAACTGACAAAAATGGTAAAGTCTATCAAACTAATCCAAATAAATATTTTCTATTTACACCTAAATTTGGAAATATAAAAATTCAAAATACAGATGGTAGAGTTACATATATAGGAAGCGAGAATGTGGGAGTATGGGTATCAAATTATATTGCTGATAGAACTCACTGGGCAAGTCAGGGAGTTAGACCAGACTTAAATTTAGGAGAAGTAAGATTACAGGGAGATAAGAATGTTGCCTATTATTTGACTTCAAATGCAACAAGACCAGATCGAAATGCAGTATTCCAAGGAGATATTAATGTAAATGTAAAAATGGGTACTGACTTAGATGGAAAAGGTGGAAATACTCAAGGAGGAACAGGAAATATTAATGGTAATGACTCGTCTAAAAGTGAAAAAAACGTTGCTTTGTATGTAGGTTCAGGTCAAAGATCAGAAATGAATACAGTAATTGATGGATATAAGCAATATTTTCCTGCCACATTAGACTTTAAAGTTGATATAGTAAAGTATCCAGATATAGTAGGTATTATAGATCAGACACAATTAGGGTTTCCATACTTAGAAGCAGATCCCATAACAAATCTAACATTAAAAGATTTTAGTGTAGAGTTTGGAAAATATTCAAAAGATGGAATAGGAATCATAGCTAAAAATGGAACTGTAGTAGATATAAATACAGGAAGCGATATTTCAGATAAAGCAGGAGTAAATAATGATAGAGCAACAGGAAGTGTAATGTTCTATTCAGAAGGAGTATGGTTTAATCCAAGAAGAGCTATGACAACAGGAACTTATGATAGCGAATCATATGGAAGAGGAGAAAGTCTAACAGGGAAGTATAATATTGCAGATTATAACACAACAATAAATATATATGACAATGTAATAATGGACAGTAACGAAGCAGTAGCTCTTTATGCAAAAGATGGTGGAGCTTTAAATGCAGATAAAAATATAACACTAAATGGAGTTAAATCAATAGGAGCTTTTGCTCATGGTGTAAATGATATAGCTAATACAATACTTTCAGATGGAACAGGTAAAGGAACACATGCAGAAACTAAGATAACTCTTGCGAATTTAAAAATGACAGGAACTAACCCAGACGGAAGTTATGAAAATATAGGGGTAGCTGCAATATCAAAAGATGATATATCCATAGGTTCAGGGAAAGTAAGTGTAGTAGTAAATGGTACTTTAGATGTAAATGGCATAGGAGCAATAGCCAAGGGTTCAAATGCTGAGGTTAAAATAGCAAATGGTAATATAAAAACAGGAGTGTATGGTGGTTTAATTGCTCAAGATGGCGGAAAGATAGATTTTCAAGGTGGTAAAATAACCCATAAAAGCACACATACTGATATAAATGGAAAACCAAGTCATGAAAATAAAGTAGTGTTTTATGCAGATAACAATAATTCAAATATTAATTTTACAGGAGTATCATCATTAGACATGTATGATGGAATTCTTTTCTATGGAGATACTAAAGATTACAGTTCTGGAAATATACCACTAGCAGGAGAAACAGGTAAATATACAGGTATGAGTAATGTAATTGTAAATTTAAGAGCAGATGGAGTAAATTTAGGATCATATAAGAATATGACAGGTTTAATATGGGATTCTTCAAATAGTTACTTAAATGGAGTAACAGGATTAAAGAATATAACTAAGATAAATGGAATAAATCCAAATGGTTTCTGGTATTTGTCAGCTTTAGAAGGTGGAGATATAACAGTAAAGTCAGATATAAATAGAGATGTAATGAACGCAGCTAATGCATTTAATAAAATAATAATGGAAAAAGTAGCAGTAACAATAGATTCAAATGCCACAGTTAAGTCAATAACAAGTGGTAATGGACTGATAATGGGATCAAATGATACTTCATTAGTAAATACAGATTCAGGATATACAATAAAAGGTACAGTCGATATAGCTGATACAAGTGGAAAAATAAGTTCAGGAGCCTATGTTAGTTTTGGTCATGTAATAATAGACCCGTCAGGAGAACTAAAAGTATCTAATGGAGTAGGAGCTTATGGAGTAAATGGAAGTAAGATAAAAAATAGCGGCTTAATAGAAATAAGTAAAAAAACAGATAGTGAAACAGGAATAGGAATAGTTGGGTTAACAAGGAGAGTAACAAGTAATGGAGATGTTGATACAGCGGAATCATATGGAACAGATAATCCTTTAATAACTTCTAAAGTGGTAGATATAGAAAATGAAGGAATAGTAAGAGTATCAAATGGAACAGGAAACTTAGGAGAAAAATCAATAGGAATCTTTGTAGATAACAATATAAACTCTGCACAAAATAGAGTAACAGTAGGAAATGGTGGATTAATAGAAGTAGGAGATGAAAGTGTTGGGATTCAGATAAAAGGAGATAATGGGGGAGAACTAACACTTAAAGCTAATACAGCAGGTTCTACAAATATAAAAGTAGGAAATGAAGGAGTAGGAATTTTTGCTGAAAATAGTAAAATAAAATTTGATGGAAATTATAAATTTGATATTGGTCTTGGCGGAGCAGGAATAGTAATGTCAGATACAAATATTTATGAGCTATTAAATACTCCAACATTAACAATAATAAATAATCAAGTAGATAATAGTTTAACTACAAATCCTAACTTTGTAACGGGACTGTATTATGAAAAAAAAGAAGGGGAAACAGTAACAAATAAATTTAATATAAATTTAGGCACAGAAGCTCTAGAAGATAAGAGTTCGATAATAGGAATCTATGTAAAGGGTAATGAAACAACATCAACAGATATAACGAAAGTAGTAAATGATGGAGCAGTAAAAGTAGGTGGACATGACTACGGAATATATGTAGACAAAGGAAATATAGAAAATAAAGGAAGCATAGAGGTAGGAACTGATGGTACAGGAATAGCAGTAGTAGATGGAAGTCTAAAAACAGCAGATAACTTAATAAAGGTAAATGGATTAAATGCTCTTGGGCTATATCTAAAGGGAAATGAAGTATCGCCATTATCAAAAAGAGTACTAGAAGTATCTGGAAGTACAGGAAGTCTTGAAGTAAATGGTGAAGCGGGAGTGGGGATCTTTGTATCTGGGAATGCTCAGTTAATAAATAATGGACAAATAAGATTATCCGATTCGCCAAATCCTGCATCAGGTTCAGAACAATTAAGAAAGATAGGAATATATCTAAAGGATACAAAAGTGAATAATGAATCTATAGGAAATATTTATGTTGGTAAGGATAATATAGGAGCTTATGGATTAAATTCATATTTTAAGAATAGTGGAAATATTTATGTAACTGAAACAACAGGACTTCAAAATATAGGTATATATACTAAGAGTAAAGGGACAGGAACTAACTTTGACTTGGTAAATACAGGATTATTAGAAGTAGAAGGACAAAAAAGTATAGGATTACATGCAATATCAGAGAATGGAGCAACAGGCAGAGTGGACTTAACTAGTGGACAGATAAAAGTTAAATCATCAAATATTGCAAGTAATACTAATATACCACTAGGTATTTATGTAAAAGGAAATGGAATAAATATAACTTCTACAGGTTCAAAGATAGAAGGAGGAGCTAATACAGTAGGAGTGTATATAGGTGGAAACTCTACTTTAGGAAACTCATTAGAGGAATATAATGGAGAATTTGCTCTATCATCTTCAAATAATAAAATAGGAATAGGAGCGTATTTAAAAGAGGGAGCTCAAGCACAAAAGGGGACACTTAAGATAAACAGCATATCATCACAGTTGGCAGGAACACAGGGAGTAGTAAGACCAATAGGATTGTTTTACTCAGAAAACCAAAACGTATCAGGAATAACAAATGGTATAAATCTTGAAATAGTATCAGGAAGTCAAGAGGTAATAGGACTTTATGGAGATAAAGTAAAGAAATTAGTCAATACAGGAAATATAACAATAAACGCAACAGGAATTGGGGCTTATTTAAAAGAAACAGCTTTGGAAAAT
Source organism: Sebaldella sp. (assembly GCA_018058425.1). Taxonomy (GTDB): domain Bacteria; phylum Fusobacteriota; class Fusobacteriia; order Fusobacteriales; family Leptotrichiaceae; genus Sebaldella. The sequence goes on along the minus strand of JAGOZX010000039.1, from coordinate 20,542 downwards.
ATAGGTAAAATAATAATAAATGGAACAGATGCTTATGGAATATACACAGAATCAGATGGAGTAACTGAAATTGAGTCTAAAAACTTAGGAGAGATTCAGCTTTCTGGAGAAAAAAGTATAGGGATAATAACAAGTAAGAAATCTAAAGTAGTTAATAATGGAACAATAGATGCTAATTCATCTGGATCAATAGGAGTTTATGTAACAGAAAATGGTAAGTTTGTGAATGATTTGGGAACTGTAATTAATTCCAAAATTGCTCAAATAGGAACAAAATCAGGAAGTACAGGAATAGTAACTAAAGGTGGAATAGTAGAAAATAAAGGGACAATAAATTCAGAATATTTAGGGATTTATGGAACAAATGGAACAGATAGAACACAAATAGTACAAAGTGGTAATTTAAATATAAATTCAGGGACAGGAATTTATTTAAAAGATGATGGAAGTACAAATACAGTAACACTAAATTTAGAAGAAGGATCTGCGATAAAAACTAAAAGCTCATTAAATGGGATATCAGCAGTAGTTGGAACAGGGAATTCTAAAATAGCTTCAAATGGAGGCTTAATAAAAGTAAATTCAAACTCAAATGGAATAGCTTTAATAGGGGATACAAATAAAGCAAGTATACTGGAACTAAATGGAGGAATAATAGAAACAGGAGAGGACAGTGTAGGAGTTTACTCAAAAAAAGGTAAAATTCTATTTAGTGGAACTTCTGCTACATTAAATTTAGGAAAGAGCAGTACAGGACTTTACATAGATAAAGACTCATCTTTAGAAGGAACAGGGAAAATAAATATAAGATACAGTGATGCAGGTCAAAAAGGCGTGGGTATATTTTATAAAGAAGGAACACAAGTAAATAATGTAGAAGTATTACAAAGTGCTTCAAACCAAAATTTAATAAGTATTTATGGAGAAGACATAGACTTAACAAATAATGCAAAACAAGAAGTAGGAAAAGATGGAATAGGGATCTATGCTGTAGGAAATATAGGGAAACAATCAGTAATAACAAATACTAGTGAATTAAATTTAACAGGAGAAAATTCAATAGGAATCTATGCAAAAGGAAGTACAGAAATAGCTTCATTAGGAAATATAAAAGGCTTGGAAAGTAAAAATGATAAAATAGGAGTATTCTTAGATGGTGGAGATATAACAGGAAGCCAAACATATGATTTTAATATCGATGGAGGAATAGGACTATACTTAAAAAATCATATAGGTTATGCTGGGCAAATAAACTTATTAGGAAATGATTATACTACAGGTGGAAATACTTATAGAACAATAGGTATAATAGTGGATGAAAATGCAGGTGCAGGAGTATTACAGGCAAACTTAAATATGAGTGGAGCCAATGGAGTCGGAATTTATTTAGCAAGTGACGGTGTAACAGGATCAAATTTAACATATACAGGAAAACTAGAGATGAATGGTCTTAGTGGTGATGCTGAAAAAGGAATAGGGGTATATGTAAATAAGGGAGCTACATTTAATTTAGGTACTGGTGGAGAGCTGAATATAGCAGGAACAAATAACATAGGATTCTATGTTGCCCAAGGAGGAAACCTAAATATAGGAAATGGAACAGTAACAAATACAGAAGAAGGAATATTTGCATATTTAGAAGGTGGAAATATGGTATTTACATCTGGAAGTTCAAATATAAACTATGCAAATGTAATAGTGTCAAATGGAGGAAGTCTAGTAAATCAGACTGGAATAACAACAGGAAAGTCTGGATTACAAGGAACAGGAAATGGAACTTTAGTATCAAATGAATTAAGTGGAATAATAAGTTCAAATACAGAAAATGCGGTAGCAATGGCAGGAGAAGAAAATGCAACAGTAGTAAATAAAGGGAAAATTCAAATGTCAGGAAAAGGTTCAGTGGGTCTACATGTAAATGGAGCAGAAGGAAATTCAACAGGAGAAGTAATAGTAGGAGATAATTCAATAGCCTATTATGCAAAAGATAATTCAAATACAGGTAAGATACTAACAGTAGATTCTAACTTAACAACAATAGGAGAAAAATCAATATTACTAGCAGCTGGAGATGGAGGACAAATAGACTACAAAGGTGGTTCAATAAATCTAGGAGATAACAGATATGGAGTTTTAATAGGTGAGGCAAATACCAATGGAACAAGTAGCAATATAAACTTTAATGGTAGTGATATAAGTGCAGGGAAAGAATCAATAGCAGTAATATTAGATGGAGGAGAATTAAATAGTACACTTGGAAACATTAATGTGGGAGAAAAAGGAGTAGGTATTTATTCATCAAAAGGGGTAAGCAAAAATAGTACATTAGGAAGAACTATAAATATATCAGAAAATGCTATGGGAATTTATGGAGAAAATGGAGCTAATATAATACTAGGAGGAGGTATAAAGTCTACTTCTGAGGGAGCTAAAGGAATAATCAATATAAATAAAAATATTTTATTGCCTCTGACAGGACAAGTAATAAATGAAGGTCTAATAGAATTAACAGGTCAAAAGAATATAGGGATTTATGGAGAAAATATAAGTCTAGTAGCTAATGGAATAAATAATTCTATAAAGATAGGTGGTAATTCATCAATAGGACTTTCAGGAAAAAATGTGACAAATGTATTAAATGAAGGAAGTATTGAGATTAAAAGTAGTGGAGTTGGGATCTATGGAGATAAAATAGGTAACTTAAGAACTTCTAGTACAAGTGTAATAAACAGTAATAATGAGGGTAATGTAACAGGGATTTATGGATTAAACTCAAATATATTTAATGCGGGCCTTATAGAGCTTGGAGATAACTCAAATGGAATCTATGCAGAAAATAGTAGAGTGGAAAATACTGGAATAGTAGATGTCGGAAATTTAGGGTCAACAGGAATTTATGGAGGATCTGGATCGACAATACTTAATAATAATACAGTAAAAGTGGGGAGTGACTCAGTAGGTTTAGCAACAACAGATGGAGCTATAATAAATAATGGAGATGTGATATCTTTAGGAAAAGGCAGCACTTATTTATACACTAAAACTGGAAAAATAGAAAATAATGGAAATCTAACTTTAACAGATTATAGTACAGGAATCTATAACGAATTTGGAGAAGCAATAAATAATGCAATAATAACTGTAGGAAAATCAGACTTAACAGGAAGTGTAGCTAAATACTCAATAGGAATGGTAACGGAGAGAGCAAAAATCATAAATAGCATTTCTGGAGTAATAAATGTAGGTTATGATTCAGGTGTAGGAATGTTTGTAAGTGGAGAAGAAATAAAAGATTCAGCTGGAAAAATATTAGGTTATGGAATAACTGGATTAGGAGAAAACCATGGAGTAATAAATGTTACAGGAACAAATGCAGTGGGAATCCAAGCAACAAATGGAGGAAAGGTATACAATTATGGTGAAGTAAATGTAACTGGAAGTTCTTCAAAGGGAATAGGGGCAACAAAGTATGGAGAAATAACAAACTTAGGAAAAATAAATGTAACAGGAACTAATAACCAAGGGATATATGTAGATGGTGGAGCCAAGATAGATAATCAAGGTGAAATAAACGTAACAGGATCAAGTAACACTGGAATCTACATAGGTACAGGTGGAGTATTAGGCAATACAGGAAAAATAGTAGTAAATTCAGGAGCAAACTCTGTAATAGGAGGAGGAGGCTCTATGGAAAATATAGGAGACATAGTAATAAATGGTCTAAAAGTAACAATAGATGGAATGGAAATAAAAAATATAGGAAATATAGTGATAAACGGAGAACTGGAATTTAAGAACAATGTAATATTAGATACAGTTTCAGGCCAAATGGGTAAAATAGAAGTGGGATCAATAGCTGGTGATGGAAACATCATATTAACACCAGGAGCTACTCAAGGAACCAATAAGGAAGTTTATCATGTACAGTTAATAGATGGTTTAGGAGCTATTCCAGGTGGAGAACTTGGAGTAATATCACAATCAGTATCATTTATAGCAGAAAAACATTTTGATAGTGCAAATGGACAATTTATTTTAACATTAGTAAAAACACCATATGTAAAACTATTACAGAAAACTGATGCAGAAGAGTTTGGAAAAGGTTTAGATCAGTTATATACAAAAGCATTGGATACAGAGTTAAAGATGTTTGATGCATTAGACATGATATCAGATAAGGATGAATTAGCTAGAACCTTTGATACAGAATTAAGGGGAAATATCTATGCTAATATACAAGATAGAATGATAAATGTAAATAATGTATTTGATTCAGCTTATAGACAATTAAAAGAGGAAGAAAATCCAACAAAGAAAAACTCAAAAGTAACAGCAATATATGTAAAAGGTAATGAATCAGATAAGAATGCAGGAGTAGAAAATTATGACTTTGATTCAATGGGGATAATGTATTTAAGAGAAGTAGAAGGATTTAAGTACGGGAATTCAGTAAATTATTCATTAGGATTTGTACAAAGTAAATTTGATTTTGATCAAGGGTCAAAAGAAAATATATCAAGTATACAGACAGGCTTGGGATTTGATCGTATTTTAAGTAAGGATAATAGGTTTAAATTTGAAACAAGAGGAGAATTAGGGGTAAATTACCATGATACTAAAAGAAAAATTTATTTAAACAATGGAACGTATACAAATAAAGCAGATTATTTCTCAGGAATAGTAGAAGTAAAGAATTACTTGAAGTATGAATTACCTGTAGAAGCTAAAAATTTAGATTTAAATATTTTTGGAAGCTTGAAAGCAGGATATGGAGCATATCAAGGATTTAAAGAAGATGGAGATGGAATCTATTTAGAAGCTAAGTCGGAAGACTATTTTTCAGTAAGACCAGGAGTAGGAATTGAAGGAAAGTATAAAATAGAAACAGGAAATGGTGGAATGTGGAACTTTAATGCAGGAGCATCATATGAATATGAGATAATGGATACTTATGATGATGGAAATAGAATGAAAATAAAAGAAACAACAGCAGACTACTATTACTTAGAAAAGCCAGACACAAATGAAAACATAATAAAGGCAAGAGTGGGAATAGGTTATGAAACAGCAGGAGGAATAAAGATAGGTGGAAAAGTAGAAAAAACACTATCTGAAAAAGATGAAATGGAGTATCAATTAGACCTTACATGGAAGTTTTAATTAAAAGTAGTTATTAGAATGAAATCAGAATAAACGATAGGAAATCTAATAAAGTTAGTATCTAGCAGGAGAATTTTTTCCTGCTTTTATATTTTCCTTTTAAATAGAATGATGATAGGGATTTATACTTATTTTTTATTTTTTCTCTTTAACATTTGGTTTAAATTTAGTATAATTAATTTGTACAATATAGCTTATTTAAAAGGAAAAGTTTAGTAAATATATAAGTTTTTAACAAAGTGAGATAAGTTGATTTTATAAAAAGGATGTGGAACTATTGGAGATAAGTGTGGAATACACTGCTAAGCTACGAGAATATTATGAAGCAGAAAGAACATTCAGAAAAGTAAGGAAAATGGCTAAATTTGATAAGATAGCAGAGATATTGATTATAATAATTGGTATATTTACAATTTCAACAAAAAACTATGTTTTAGGAGTGACTGAGTTGTTTTTTGGTGTATTTTTTTTATCAGGTTTAGGTGGGAAATTAGTTACATTTATTAATTTTAAAAGATTAATAAGTGATAGAGGGGAACAAAAAATAATATTTTCAGAAGAAAAAATTACTTATTATATTAAAGCAGCAAAATCAGAATTAGAGTGGAATTACTATGAGGACTACATGGAAACGGAAAATACAATTTTATTGATTTTCGATAAAAAGAGACACTATGGAGTTATACCTAAAAGGGTTTTTTCGAAAGAAGACTTGGAAAAACTACTTGAATTATTAGAGAGAAAATTTAACTCTTAATTTATACTAATTTATTCAGAGAATTATTATTTAAAAATACTATTATTATAAAAACTAAAAGTCGACATAAATTTTATTTAGGTGTATAATAATTAACGTATTAATTTAGAACAAAGAATTTTATTGAAATTATAGGTGATAAAAGTGTTAAAGTATAAAATAGAAGTTGTGTTAATAAAGGGTGTGAAATGGTTTTTAGGTCTGTTTCCTATAAAGTTTAGATTTAAAGTCGCTGATTTTCTTGGAATATTAACATATTACTTGATAAAAAAAAGAAGAAATATAACATATAAAAATTTGAATATAGCATTTCCAGAAAAGTCAGAAGCAGAATTAAAAAAAATAGCAAAAGCTTCTTATAAAAATGCAGCCAAAAATGTTATTATTCCAATGTACTTAAATGATCTTATTAAAAAAAACTGGATAGAAATAGAAAATGTGGAGATAGCTGATGCTGCTAATAATAAAGGAAAAGGTTTTATACTGACTACGATTCACTTAGGTGGAGTAGAAGCAGGTTTTAGCATGACAGATAGGTATGATGTCTATGCTGTCTTTAAAAAGCAGAAAAATCCATATTTAAATGATTTAATGAGTGAGTATCGTGAACAGGCAGGTGCACATACTATTTTAAAGAATATAGAAAATGATTCAAATACAAAAATAGCAGAAGTTTTTAAAAATAAAGGCCTTTTGGTTTTATTGTCTGATCATTTTTCAGATGATACAGAAATAACATTTTTTGGCAGAAAGACAAAGGCTAATGTAGGAAACTTATTGTTAGGGATAAAATATAATGCTCCTGTGGTATTTGGTTATTCAGTATTTGAAGATAATAAGATAAAATTAAGATTTGTAAACGAAGTAGTAATAGAAAAAAAAGGAAAATTAAGAGAAACATTACAGTATAACACACAAAAATTATTTTATGAATATGAAAAAGTAATAAGTAAATATCCAGAACAATATATGTGGCAGCACAATAGATGGAGAGATTAGAGCGGAGGAAAAATGAAAATTTTAGGAGTGATTCCAGCAAGATTCGCCTCAACAAGGTTTAATGGTAAACCATTAGAATTAATATGCGGGAAACCAATGATAGAGTGGGTATATAAAAGATCAATAAAGTCAAAGTTAGATGATGTAGTGGTAGCTACCGATGATAAGAGAATTTATGATACGGTTTTGAATTTTGGCGGAAAAGCTATTATGACAAGAACTGATCATTTAAATGGAACAGATAGAATAATAGAAGTAATAAAATCAGAAGAATATGGAAAATATGAATTTGTGATAAATATACAAGGTGATGAACCGATAATTGATCCAGAATCTATAAATATATTAATAAATAAGTATAATGAAGAAAGAGCAGAAATAATAACTTTAAAAGAGGAAATAAAAGATATTAATGATAAAGAGAATCCAAATGTGGTAAAGGTAGTAACTGATCTTTTTGATAATGCTCTGTATTTCAGCAGAAGTTCAATACCATATATGAGAAATGAAAATAAGGATTTTAAGTATTATAGACATGTTGGTATATATGGATATACTGTGGAATTTTTACTAAAGTTGGAAAATTTAAAGGCAGGAATATTAGAACATATAGAGTCTTTAGAACAGCTTAAATTCATGGAGAATGGTCATAAAATAAAAGTTTATGAAACAAAAAGTGTTATTAAAGGTGTTGATACTAAGGAGGATTTAGTAGAAGTAGAAAAGATAATACTAGAAAAAAATATTACTTTGGACTAATTTTAAAAGAGGAGAAATTATGAAAAAAGTGTATTTAATTTTGGCAATAGTTATTATATTAGGAATGTTAATATTCTTTCTTAATATAAAAAAAGAAAATAAAAGATTAGAAAATAAAAATGTAGATAAAAAAGTAAGTATTACTAATGAAGATTTTCTTATTTACTACCCAGATTTAGAAAAAAGTATTATAAAAATGTATTGGAAGTCAGATGATGGAACTCCTTATAAAAGTATGAAAGAGTTCATTTCAAAATTATCAGATCGAAAAATATTATTTGCAACAAATGGCGGGATTTATTCAAAAAATTATACTCCAGAAGGCTTATATATAGAAAATCATAAAATAATATCAGACTTAAATCTAAATAATGGTGAAGGAAACTTTTATATGAGACCAAATGGAGTTTTTTATATAGAAAATAATAAACCGATGATTACTGATTCAAATGATTTTGTATATAATAAAAATATAAGTTATGCGGTTCAATCTGGCCCATTATTAATAAAAAATGGTGAAATAAATAAGTCATTTGGTGAAAATTCAAACTCTTTAAAAGTTAGAAGTGCTGTGGGAATTGATAAAGAAAATAAAATCTTTTTTTATATGAGTAAGAAAGATATCAGCTTTTATAATTTTTCTAAATATGCTTTAGATGAGCTGGGTTGTGAGCAGTTATTATTCTTAGACGGCACAATTTCTAAAATGTATTTTAGTGGCGATAGAAATATTTCTGAACAAAAATATCCATTTGTAACTATTATTAGCATTGAGGAAAAAATCTGAAATAATTTTTCTAAATAAAATAAAAAAAGTAAAAAATAATTATATATTAAAATTACTAAAGAAGTTGACATTTAGTAGCAAAAATGATAGAATTATCCTTGCCATACTAGCTGGGGAATTAGCGGTGCCCTGTATCCACAACCCGCTCTAGTGGAAGTGAATCTGAGCTTGAGGGGTAATTTGGTGTGAAGCCTTTAAGTGTTGGTGTTGAGATAAAAGTCCTATATTGCAAGATGTTGGCGAACCGTGTCAGATTGGGAACGAAGCAGCACTAAGTCGAAAGTTCTTGGGTTTATGGGGTAGCTTTTTTTGAGCTAATACTTGAAGAAGCGTGCATTGATTTATTTCGAGAGTTCAGTGTATGGCGCTAAATAACAGCTAGATTTTTCTGGCTTTTTTTATTTGTAAAAATTTATATTAATATTTATATATTTGAATGTAATATGGTAAAATAGTAGTAATAGAATAAATAATTTTACTTTGAAATATAATAGATATTATGTGAAATAATATTTTTTTTGGGAGGAATTATGAATATAATAAAATGGAAACCAGAGCAAGAAGAAGTGATACAAGAAATAAAAATTTTAGATGAAGAATTTGACTTTCTCCCTTTGAATGAAGAATTATTTATTATTTTTAAAGAAGAAATTTTACTGGGATATGCTGTGATACAACTAGGTGAAATACCTAACCTAAAAAGAATTTTCATAAAAAAGGAATACAGAAATTGTGGATATGGAACAAAGCTTCTTAGATATGTATTGAATTGGATGAAAGATCGTAAATATGATGTTATGATCGTAAAAGATCATAAAAATTCTAATAATTTTTTGGAAAGACTAAAGTTTGTTAGAGAGAATGGCTTATATATTCGTGGTGGAATAAGCTATAAAAAAGCAAAAGAAGAGAAGTCAATGTTGGTAATTATTTTTAATTTATTTATAAATATAGTTTTAGCAGCATTAAGAATAATATTTGGTTATATTGGCAGAAGTAGTGCCTTAGTGGCTGATGGAGTAAATTCACTCACTGATTGTGTAAGTAACACTATAGCAATAGTTGGATTAAAGGCTGGTAATAAACCAGAAGATGAATATCATCCTTTTGGACATGGAAAAATGGAATCTATTATGAGCATTATAATAGGGACATTAATAATAATTGCAGCGGCAAATATGCTGATGGAAAATTTATCAAAGTTAATAAAAGGGGAAGTTCTAGAAGTGCCAACAAAACTTTTAATAGGAATTTCTATCCTGTCTTTATTAATTAAAGCAGCTCAGTACATATATATAAAAAGATCTGGAGAGAAATTAAAAAGCTTTTTACTTTTAGCTTTATCAAAAGATTATAAAGCAGATTTTGTAATTAGTACTTCTATTATAGTAGGGATATTTTTATCAATATATGTTAATCCTATTATAGATCCAATATTAGGTATATTAGTGATTTTATATATAGCAAAAGAAGGTTATGGTATAATAAAAGACAGTGCAATGGAACTTTTGGATACTCAGGACAAAGATTTTTTAAATGATGTTTATGAAGATGTTATGGAAATTGAAGGAATAGAAAATGCACATGACTTTCATATGTCAAAATCTGGGGAAGATATCTATATTTTTATGGATGTCAGAGTAGATAAAAATATGAATGTAGAAAATGCACATGAATTAACACATGTAATTTCTAAAAATTTAAAGTTAAAATACAAGAGTGTAAAAGACGTAATTGTACATGTGGAACCAATGTACTAACATTGCTATTAGGCGTAAAATATGATATAATTAATAAAATTTTATAGTAAAAGAGGAAATAAATGAGTGTATTAGATGGTCTGAATAAAGAACAAAGAGAAGCAGCAGAAATGATTGACGGCCCAGTACTAATATTAGCTGGAGCTGGAAGTGGAAAAACAAGAACTGTTACATACAGAATAGCACATATGATAAGAGAAAAAGGGATTTCACCATTAAACATATTAGCTTTAACTTTTACAAATAAAGCAGCTAAAGAAATGAAGGAAAGAGCAGAAAGTTTAGTAGGTAATGATGTACATAATTTACAGATTTCTACATTCCATTCATTTTCAGTTAGACTTCTTAGAATATATGGTGATAGATTAGGTTATGGCAGTAATTTCAATATTTATGACACTGATGATCAAAAGTCTCTAATAAATAAAATAATGAAAGAGCTAAATATCCAAGATGACACTACACCAGGAAAAGTCGCTACAAGAATCAGTAAATTAAAGGAAAAAGGAATTGATTCAAAGCGATTAGAAGAGGAAGTAGATATAAAAGTACCATCAAACAGAGCATTTTGTGCAATATTTAAGAGATATGAAGAAGTTTTAAAATCAAGTAATTCTATGGACTTTTCAGATTTAATATTAAATGCAAATAAAGTTTTAGATGATCCTGTGGTATTAGAGAGAGTACAAGATAGATATAGATATATAATAGTAGATGAGTACCAAGATACAAATTATCTGCAATATGAAATAATAAATAAAATATCTAAAAAATATAATAATATTTGTGTAGTTGGAGATGAGGATCAAAGTATTTATGCATTTAGAGGTGCAGATATAAGTAATATTTTGAACTTTGAGAAAGACTATAAGAATGCTTTAGTAGTGAAGCTGGAGGAAAATTACAGATCTACAGAGAGAATACTAAATGCTGCAAATGAACTAATTAAAAATAATAAGTCTTCTAGAGGAAAAAAACTTTGGACAAATGCTGGTAAAGGTGAAAAGATAAAGATATATAATGCACCTAATACCTACGATGAAGCTAATTTTATAGCAGATGAAATAGTGAAAAAGCATAAAGAGGGAGTATCATATAAGGATATGGCAATACTGTATCGGACTAATGCTCAATCAAGAATACTAGAAGAAAAGATGCTTTTAAATAATATCAAATATAAAATTTATGGCGGAATGCAATTTTTTCAAAGAAAAGAGATAAAAGATCTGTTAGGTTATTTAAGTGTAATAAATAATCTAAAAGATAATTTAAACTTACTTAGAATAATTAATGTCCCTAAAAGATCAATAGGTGATAAGACAATTGAAAAATTTACTCAAGTAGCAAATGAAGAGGGAATTTCATTATTTGAATCATTAAAGTATATTGATGAGATAAGTGGAATAAGAGTGGGAACAAAAGAAAAACTAAAAGAATTTTATAATATATTACTTGGAATATTAGAAAATTTAGAAAATTTAAGCGTAAAAGAAATATTTCAAGAAGTTTTGAGTAAAACTAAATATATAGATTATATAGAAGATAATAAAGAGGATAGAGTAAAAAATATAGAAGAGTTAATGAACAGTATTGGAGAAATAGAGAAAGAATATCCAGGAATTAGTTTAAGTGAGTATCTGGAATTTATATCACTAACTTCAGCTGTTGATAGTATGGAAGATGAAGAAAACTTTGTAAAACTAATGACAATTCACAGTTCAAAAGGATTAGAATTTGATTTCGTTTTTATAGCAGGAGTAGAAGAGGGATTATTTCCCGGAGAAGCCTCTATATTAAATGACGCTGATCTTGAAGAAGAGAGAAGACTTTGTTATGTAGCAATAACTAGAGCCAAAAAAGAACTTAGCTTATCACATGCATCAGAAAGAATGCTTTGGGGACAGTCTACTTATGGAAGACCAGCATCAAGATTTATAGATGAGTTATCACAAGAAGAATTAGAATTTTTAAATAAAATTGAAAGAAAATCTGAAATATTTAGAAGGTCAGAGTCATTAAAAACAGATCCGTTTAAAATTGAGGATTTCAAACCAATGAATAAAATCGAAAACTTTAATCCATATAAGAAAGAGGTTAAAGAAAGTAAGTATAAAATTGGAGATAATGTAACACATATTAAATTTGGCCCTGGAAAAGTAGTAGGAATAGATAGTAAAAGCCTAACAGTTGATTTTATGACTGGAGAGAAAAAAATAGCTCTGGCTTTAGCAGATCGTTTTTTGAAAGGATGACATTATGAAAAGAAAAACTATTAAAAATCAAATTTCTTTTAATGGAATTGGACTTCATAAAGGTGAGAAGATAGAAATAAATTTGAAGCCTGTAAGAGATAACAGTGGTATAACCTTTAAAAGAATTGATTTATCAGGAGATAATGAAATATTGGTGTGTCCTGAAAACTTATTCGAATTAGAAAGAGGAACGAATATACAAAATTCAAGTGGTGCAAAGGTTTATACTATAGAGCACATGATGTCGGCACTACATATGCTTGGAATAACAGATTTATTAATAGAAATAGAAGGAAATGAACTACCTATAATGGATGGAAGTTCAATAATCTTTGTAGATAGAATAATGGAAGCTTCTATTGAAGAGCTTGAAAAAGAAGTAGAACCAATTATAATAAAGGAACCAGTTTACTTTTCTGAGGAAAAAGATGGGAAGCATATTATTGCTCTGCCATATGACGGATTTAAAGTATCTTATACAATAGACTTTAATCATACATTTTTAAAGGCACAGTATTATGAAATAGAACTAAATACTGAAAATTATATTTCCGAAATAGCTAGAGCTAGAACATTTTGCTTTGACTATGAGATAGAGTATATGCAAAAACATAACTTAGCTTTAGGCGGAAGTCTGGAAAATGCTATAGTAATTAAAAAAGATGGAGTAATAAATCCAGAAGGTTTAAGATATGAAACTGAGTTTGTGAGACATAAAATACTTGATTTAATAGGGGATATTTATGTACTAAACAGACCAATAAAGGCTCATTTAATTGCTATAAAAGCAGGGCACTTTATAAATTCAAATTTATCAAAAAAATTGAAAGAAATTATATAATTTTGGGAGGAAATTTTATGGAAACAGTTATGAATATTAAGGAGATAATGAAAATATTACCACACAGATATCCATTTTTATTGGTAGACAAGGTAATAGAAAAAAATGGAACAGATACACTAGTAGCTATAAAAAATGTAACAGTAAATGAAGAGTTTTTTAATGGTCATTTCCCTGGAATGCCAGTTATGCCAGGGGTTTTACAAGTGGAAGCTATGGCACAAGCTGTGGGATTACTTATGCTTGAACCTGGGAAAATACCTTTATTTATGTCAGTAGATAAATGTAAATTTAGAAGACCTGTAGTACCAGGTGATCAATTAAGAATTGAAGTAGAAAAACTAAAAGTAAAAAGAACTATAATATTAGCAAAAGGGAAATGCCTTGTAGATGGTGTAGTAGTTAGCGAAGCAGAATTAATGTTTTCAATTCATGATAAAGAACAATAAAAATATGTGAAAGTGTGTGCTTTTGGAGGAAAATATGGATATACAAATACACAAAACAGCTATTGTATCTGATGAAGCTAAAATAGCTGATAATGTGAAAATAGGTCCTTATTGTACAGTAGGACCACAAGTAACAATTGGTTCAGGGACTGTTTTAGAATCACATGTAGTTTTAGATGGAGACACTTCTATAGGAGTTAATAATTACATTTATTCTTTTGTTTCAATAGGAAAAGCACCTCAAGATATAGATTATCTAAATGAACATACTAAGATAATAATAGGAGATAATAATAAAATAAGAGAATTTGTGACTATTCACAGAGGAACAGAAGACAAGTTTGAAACAAAAATTGGAAATAATTGTTTAATAATGGCATATGTACATATAGGAAATGACTGTACTATAGAAAATAATTGTATTTTAGGAAATAATGTAACACTAACAGGACATGTTTATGTGGAAGAATGTGCGATAATTAGTGCTTTAACTCCAGTCTATGAAAATGTTCATATAGGAAGACATGCTATGGTTGGAGGAGCTTCCTATGCTTTTCAAGATATATTACCTTATACACTAGCTGAAGGAATAAAAGCAAAGTCAGTGTATATAAATGTTGTTGGTCTAAGAAGAAGAGGTTTTTCAGAAGAAGAAATAAGAAACCTAAAGGAAACATATAAAATAATTTTTAAAAGAGGTCTTAAGCTTGAAGAGGCAATAGGGCAGTTAAATGAAAAGTTCCCGAATGATAAAAATGTAGACCATATAATAAAATTTATTAGAAAAAGTAAAAGAGGCATTACAAGATAAGAACAAATAAAAAAATTAGGGTGGTAAATCTTATGAATAATAACATACATGAGACTGCTATTATTGCCAATGGAGCTAAAATAGCAGAGAATGTAAAAATAGGGCCGTATTGTGTGATTGGTCCTCAGGTAACTATAGGTTCTGGAAGTATTCTCGAATCTCATGTTGTCGTAGAAGGAGAAACATTAATTGGCAGAGATAATTATATTTTTTCATTTGTTTCAATAGGAAAAGAGCCGCAAGATTTAAAATTCCATGGTGAAGAAACAAAAGTAGTAATAGGAAACAATAATAAAATAAGAGAATTCGTTACTATACATAGAGGAACAGAAGATAGAATGGAAACAACAATAGGAAGTAACTGTTTAATTATGGCATATGTTCATATAGCCCATGATTGTATGGTAGAAGATAACTGTATTTTAGCCAATGGAGCAACTTTAGCAGGTCATGTTTATGTGGAAGAATACGCTGTTATCGGAGGATTAACTCCTATTCATCAATTTGTACGTATTGGTAGACATTCTATGGTTGGCGGAGCCTCAGCAGTTAATCAGGATGTAGTTCCATATACCTTAGCAGAAGGAAATAAAGCTAGAGCAGCTTATATTAATATAACTGGTCTTAAAAGAAGAGGTTTTACAATTGATGAAATAAAAAATTTAAGAGAGTGCTATAAAATTATATTTAAAAGAGGTCTTAAATTAGAAGAAGCATTAATACAATTACATGAAAAATTTCCAGATGATAAAAATGTAAATCATATAATAAAATTTATTAGAAAAAGTAAAAGAGGTATTACAAGATAATGAATAAAATTGCTGTTATTGCTGGAGCTGGAAAGCTCCCGACTTTATTTTTGAATGAGGCTGTTAATAAGGGATTTGAAGTTTTCCCTATTTATTTATTTGAAGAGGCGGATATAGAAGTTAGAACCTATAAAAACTCTGTTAAATTTAGTATTGCTCAAGTAGGAAAAATAGTAAAATATTTAAAAACAAATGAAATAAAAAAATTGATAATGTTAGGAAAAGTGGAAAAGAAACTTATATTCTCAAATTTAAAATTTGATTTAGCTGCTACAAAAATTTTAATGAGTACAAAAAATAAAAAAGATAAAAATATTTTAATGGCAATAATCAAGTATTTAGAGCAAGAAGGAATTGAAGTTATGCCGCAAAATTATCTATTAGATAAATATATGACTAAGGATTTTGACTATACTAAAAAGGTTCCAAACTTAAATGACATGGGAACTATAGAGATAGGATTAGAGGCTGCAAAAATGCTAACTACAATTGATGCAGGGCAGACAGTTATCGTAAAAAATGAATCTGTTATTGCATTAGAGGGAATTGAAGGAACAGATAAGACAATTGAACGAGCTGGTGAGTATGCAGGAAAAGATTGTATTATTGTAAAAATGGCGAGACCAAATCAGGATTATCGGGTGGATATTCCCACTATAGGAATAGAAACAGTAAAAAAAGTGGTAGAAATAAAAGCAAAAGGAATAGTAGTAGAAGCGGAACATATGCTTTTTATTGATCAAGAACAGGTTATAAAATATGCAGATAGTAACAAAATTTTTATAAAAGGAATGAAGTATGAATAATAAATTTTTTGTTTCATGTGGTGAAATGTCTGGAGATCTTCATCTTTCATATATAATAAATGGTATGAAAAAAATAGATACAAAAGCGGAGTTTTATGGTGTAGTAGGAGATAAATCTATTGCTGAAGGTGCTGTGGCATTACAACATATAAAAGATAATGATATAATGGGTTTTACAGAAATAATAAAAAAGTATAAGTATTTTAAAAATAAGGCTGTAGAGTATGTAGAGTTTATAAAAAAACATAATATAAAAAACATAATATTTATTGATTATGGTGGTTTTAATATAAGATTTTTTGAATTAATAAAAAAAGAAACAAGTGACATTAGGACATTTTATTATATTCCTCCTAAAGTATGGGCTTGGGGAGAAAAAAGAATAGAAAAGCTGGAAAAAGTGGATGAAATTATTGTTATTTTTCCATGGGAAAAAGAATTTTATGATAAAAAAGGAGTCAAAGCTAATTACTTTGGTAATCCATTTATTGATAAATATGATTTTTCTGAAAAATTTGGGAAAAAAATATTACTTTTACCTGGAAGTAGAAGGCAGGAAATAATAAAAATTTTGCCTATTATGCTTGATTTTGTAAAAGAAAATAAAAATGAAAATTTTATTTTAAAACTAGCAGATGAATCACATATAACATATGTAGAATTTGATGAAAATGAATACTCTAATTTAGAAATCAGCTATGATACACTTAAAAATTTAAGAGAATATTCACGCTTAGCAATAGCTACGTCTGGAACTGTAACATTTGAAACAGCTCTTATGGGATTACCAGTAATAGTTGGTTATAAGACATCATTTATAAATGAGTTTATAGCTAAAAAGATTCTACACATAAAATATATTTCTTTAACAAATATAGGAATGAAGATGGAAATTTTACCAGAATTATTACAAAAAGATTTTAATACAGATAAAATAAAAGAAAAAGTAAATTTGATAGATAATTCTAAGGATAGTGTGATACAGTTGTTACTGGACAGCAGAAATTCTATGGGGAAAAAAGGAGTAATTGAACAAATATCGAAATTTATTTTAGAGAGGGCACTATAATGCAAGAGTTAAAAAAATTATTTTTACAATTAAAAAAGTATATAAAAAAATATGCACTATTAATAGGAATAAATATATTTATATCTATTTTCGCAGGAGCTGTTACAGTATCACCGCTTATGCTTATACAGAGATTATTTGATAAAGGTATCAATGGAGGTAATGAAAAAGATATTATTTATGCAGCAGCAGCAATGATTGGATTGGCTATAGCAGGAGGTCTATTAGTATATGGATCGACTTACCTTTCTGGTAAAATATCAACAGGTATATATAAAGATACAATTGATGATATGTATTCTAAAGTACAAACACTAGATTTAAAATTTTTCTCTGAAATGAAAGTAGGAGAATTAATGGTTAGATTCACAAATGATGCACAGAATATAAATACAATGATACTTAATTTATTTAATTTAGTATCATATGGAGTGCAAGTAGTTGTATTATTTGGAATAGCATTATTTGTAGATTGGAAATTAACTTTAGCTGTGACTTTAGTAACACCGATATTAATACAAATAGTAAAGAAATATGCTAAAAAATTAAAACAAGCTGGTAAGAGCAGACAGGAAACTTCTGGAGAGCTAAACAGCAGACTACAAGAAACAATTTCAGGAATAAAAGTTATAAAAGCATTTGCAACTGAAAATTATGAAAAATCAAAATTCAAAAATTTAAGTTCAAAACTGAGATTACATAGTTTGGAAAGTATAAAATATGATGCCAAGTCAGGTTCTATATCAGAAGCACTTAATTATATAATAGTAGCATTATTATTATTATTTGGTGGATTTAGAGTTATAAGAGGCCACGGTTTTACAACTGGAGATTTTATAACAGTTATTGGATCAATATCAGCGATGTATACTCCAGCAAAAAGAGCAATAGGAACTTTTAATAATATTAATAATAACTCTTCAGCTATAGACAGAGTTTTTGAAATAATGAGTTTAGAATCATATATAGTAGATAAAGAGAACCCTGTAAAGTTTGAAAAATTTAAAAAAGATATAGTTTTAAGTAACGTATCATTTTATTATAATAAAGGTGAAATGGTATTAAAAGATATAAATCTTAATGTAAAATTAGGAGAGACAGTAGCATTAGTAGGAAATTCTGGTGGAGGAAAAACTACAATAGCTAACTTAATTCCAAGATTTTATGATGTTATTTCAGGAAGTATAAAAATAGATGGAGTAGATATCAGAGACTATGAATTAGAGTCACTAAGAAGAAATATAGGTATTGTACCTCAGGAAACTTTTTTATTTAGTGGTTCAATAAAAGAAAATATAAAATATGGAAATAGACACGCTACAGATGAAGAAATAATAAATGCATCTAAAATGGCAAATGCACATGAATTTATAGAAAAATTATCTGATGCTTATGAAACAGAAATTGGTGAAAGAGGAGTTCTATTGTCAGGTGGTCAAAAACAAAGAATAGCAATAGCAAGAGCAATTCTTGAAAATCCAGAAATTTTGATATTAGATGAAGCTACAAGTGCACTAGATAATGAATCAGAAAAATTAGTACAAGATGCTTTGGAAAAATTAATGGAAAAAAAGACTACTTTTATAATAGCACACAGATTATCTACTGTTATTAATAGTGATAAAATAGTGGTTTTACAAAGAGGAGAAATTAAAGAAATAGGAACACATCAGGAATTAATGGATAGAAATGGTATTTATAGATCATTATATGAAAGAAATTTTGAAGAATAATACAGATAAAGAGGGTTGCATTTTATGATAAAAAAGCGTAGTGAATTAGAAGAAGTTTCTATAAAAAAACTCTTAATGAGGTATTCTATACCAGCTTTTATTGGAAATATAGTAATAGTAATTTATAATATTGTAGATAGATTTTTTATTGGAAAATTTATTGGTGAAGAGGCTTTAGCAGCTGCAGGAGTAACTTTTTATTTGTTAATGATATTTATAGCCTTTAGTATGCTTATAGGAGTGGGAGCAGGAACAATTACTTCTATTCGTTTAGGGCAAGATAAAATAAATGATTCAGAAAAAATATTAGGAAATGCAGTAACACTATTTTTTATCTTAGGCGTAGCGCTATCATTTACACTATGGTTCAACCTAGAATGGATACTAATAAAATTTGGAGCAAATAAAGAAATGCTTCCATATGCTAGTTCTTATATGAGAATTTTAATTCCTGTATCATTAGCGAATTTCTATTCTTATGGATTAAGTAATATAATGAGAGCAGCTGGGGCACCAAAAGTTGCTATGTTTGCTATGATTATAGGTGGAATAGCTAATTTAGTGTTAGACTACATTTTTATAGTTTTAATGGGTATGGGAATAGAAGGAACAGCTTATGCTACCTTAATAGGTAATATCTTGTCTGCAATTTATGTACTTTACTTCTTTATAGTTGGAAAGCCAATGTTTAAAATAAGAATATTTGGATTTAATGTAGATGAAACAAGTTCTATAAAATTAAAAAGAAAGAATTTATCATTATCTTTTGCAATTTCTTGGAGCATAATAACAATAGGAATGTCATCATTTTTACTTCAAATAGTAAACGCATTAGTTGGAGCTGTAATTAATAAAGTTATTGTTATTAATGGTGGAACTTCTGGAGTTGCTATAATGACAATAATCAATACTTACTTAACGTTAATAGTTATGTCTGTATACTCAATAGCCCAAGGTTCACAGCCAATTATTGGATATAATTATGGAGCGAAAAGATTTGATAGAGTAAGAGACACTCTGAAACTATCCTTAATATGGGGGTTGATTATGTCTTCTGTATTTTTTGTAATAGTAATGATAATTCCAAAAGAATTAATACTAGTTTTTAATAAAGATGAGAGTTCTACTGTTATACACGAAGGTATAAAAGCATTTAGAATTTATTTTATGCTTATAATTCCAGCTTCAATAGGTGTTATTGGTCCAAATTATTTTCAGTCAATAGGAAATGCAAGAGAAGCAATAATATTAAATATATTAAGGCAAGTATTTATTTTCTTAATTATAATGTTAATTTTCACAAGAATATGGGGATTAGATGGGGTTTGGTATTCACAGCCAGTTACAGATATAATTTTTACATTTATAGTAATGCTCTTATTATTTATTGAAAATAAAAAATTAAAAAACAAAACTTAAAAAAAGTGAACTTGAATTGTCAAATTAAGTGCACCACTTTAATAAACAAACTATAAATATGATTGTAGTATTTCTAGTGGTGTATTGTAATTTAAGCACTTTCTTGGTCTTGTATTTAATTCTAATAATAC
>JAGOZX010000038.1 GCA_018058425.1 Sebaldella sp. | reverse complement strand
TTTATCTGCATTACCTTTGAATTCATCAAAATGAATTGTATCTGTTACTTCATTACTAGTTTTTATCTCTAATTTCATAAAATATCTTATCACACTTGATAAACTTATCCCTGTTTCATTTCCTATTGAATTTTTACTTATGCAATTTTTTTTTACTTTTTAACCCCACTAAATAGTATACAACCTATTTTTATTTTAGTGTTATATAAATTGACAATGTATACTCTTTTAAGTATAATTTATATAGTTATTGGGAGGGGATACAAATGGAGGAAATAGAAAAAAGACAGATAATAGAAAAACTTAGTAGGGTTGCTAAAGATGATGTAGAAAGAAATTTTGGAACTTTTAATGGTTTTGGAACTTCTCTTCATGGAATATATTGCTTAGGAGAGCGTGATGGAATAAAATTTTATATAAAACATTCTTATTTGGTTATAAGTTTTATACCGATTCTAGCTTTGAATACTTTATTAACATATAAAATTGGAGATAAAAATTATATTGTGGGAGAGGTTAGTAAAAAAGACTTAAAGGAGATAGTTCCTGATTTTAAAAAAGTTCTTTTAACTAATTACTTGACTGCTTTCTCTTTTTTTATAGTAATTTTGATCATAATTTCAATAATTGTTATTTATGAAATTGTGAAGTAAGCTGTATAGAACACTTAGTCTTTAATTAAACAACATTAACTAAGTTTAAGATAAGTCAAAATTATAGAGGAGGTATAAAATGAAAAAAATATTATTTATATTATTTGTATTGGTTCTTCAAATATCAAGTGCTAGTCCTGTGGCTAGAGAAAAGGTAGTAGAAGTAACATCACAACTAGTTGAAAGTGGAAAAATAGAAGAAGCTATAGCATATCTTGACAAAAGTGCAAATATGGATAGTTCAAATAAAGCTTTTTACCATGCAAGAATGGGATATTACTATATAGACTTAGGTCAGATGGATAAAGCAGAAAAGTATTTAAAACAAGCAATAGCTGAAGATGGAAAACTTGGTTTTGCATACAATGAACTGGGATATTTATATTCTGAACAGCAAAAAACAGATTTATCATTACAAAATTATTTAAAAGCTGTACAGTATGATCCTGATGATGGAGAAGGATATTATGGTGCAGGACTGGCTTATTACAATAAGCAGGTTTATGATAAGGCTATAGAGTATTTAGAAAAAGCTATTCCAAGATATAAAAAGGAACAAAAATATTCGTATATGGAAGATGCTTATACTATAATTGTTCAGATATATGAAAAACAAGGAAATGAAGCAAAGTTAAATGAAACAATAGAAAGAGCAGAGAAGGATTTAGGGAATAATTAAAAATTATAGAAGTTAGAATGACAGAAATAATATAAAATTGATATTGCTAAGTAAAATATTTAGTAAAATTAATGAGTATTATTTCTTTTTTATTGCTTTTAACGTTTCAGATCTTTACATCGTTTCACTCCTCAAGATGACAGAATTTAGGGGCTTTTTTATATAAGTTTGGTACGCATCTAGTTCATTAAATTTAATAATTTTCAAGTGTTTGAGCAATGTTTATCTAACATTAAGGAGAGTTAATGATTAAAAAAATTCACTCACTTTGAAGTAGGTTTACTTATTTAAAGTATCATATTAAACCACAATAAAAAATTGTCGGCTATGAAACCGACAATTATAAAGGGGGTATATGAAGAAAAATATTTTTTCTTGTTATGTAATAATTATAACTGTTCAGGCTTAGAAAAAACTTTTATTACTCTTAATTTTATATTTTAACTACAATATACAGATCTAAGATAATATGTTAGAATAAATAAAAGAACTTAGAAAAAATCAATATAAAAAATAAAACTAATTATAGGAGGAAAAACTATGAAAAAGTTAAATTTTCCAAAAGATTTTGACTGGGGAACAGCTTCTAGCGGACCACAAAGTGAGGGGTCAAAAGATAAACCGCATGAGTCTCTTTGGGATTATTGGTATAGCCAAGAAAAGGATCGTTTTTATCAAAAAGTAGGACCGAAAATAACTTGTGATTCATATAACAGATATAAAGAGGATATAAAAATAATGTCTGAACTAGGACTTAAATCTTTTAGAACATCTATACAGTGGACAAGATTAATAAAAGACTTAGAAACAGGAGAACCAGATTTAAAAGCTGTGGAGTTCTATAATAACTATATTGATGAAATGATAAAAAATAATATAGAGCCAGTAATGAATCTTTTTCATTTTGATACTCCTATTGAATTAGAGCAAAAATATGGTGGATTTAAAAGTAAGAAAGTAACAGAATTATATATAAAATTTGCAACAACTGCATTTAAACTCTTTGGTGACAGAGTAAAAAGATGGATAACTTTCAATGAACCAGTAGCTCATACAAAGGGAGCTTATTTATATGATTTTATTTATCCAAATGAGTTAAGCATGAAGTCTTTTGCACAGGCTAATTATAATATTTTATTAGCACATGCTGGAGCTTGTAAAGCTTATAAAAGTTTACAGTTAGATGGGGAAATTGGAATAGTAGTAGATTTACTTCCTCCAATTCCAAGAAGTAATGATAGTTCAGATTTATATGCAGCACATGTAGCTGATTTGTTTTTCAACTTAATATTTATGGATCCTTGTGTAAAGGGAAAATATGATAGTGAATATTTAGAAATTTTAGAGAAACACTACTGCATGTTTGACTTTACAGCGGAGGAGTTAGAGCTTATAGAAAAAAATACAGTGGATTTTATAGGTATAAATTATTATCAACCACAACGTGTTAATGCCCCTAAAAATATGCCTAATATAAATGCGCCATTTTTACCAAGCTGGTATTTTGAAGATTATAGTATGCCAAATAGAAGAATGAATACATATAGAGGATGGGAAATATATCCAAAAACAATTTATGACATAGCAATGCGTGTAAAAAATGAATATGGAAATATAAAATGGTTTATTTCAGAAAATGGAATGGGTGTACAAGATGAAGAAAGATTTTTAAATAAAGATGGAATGATAGAGGATGACTATAGAATAGAGTTTATAAAAGAGCATCTAGAGTGGCTTCATAAAGGTATGGAGGAGGGTTCAAACTGCCAAGGCTATCACCTTTGGACTTTTGTAGATAACTGGTCTTGGACAAATGCCTATAAAAATAGATATGGTTATGTATCATTAGATTTAAAAACTAGAAATAGAACAATAAAAAAATCAGGATATTGGATAAAAAAAGTAATTGAAGAAAATGGATTTGAACCAATAGTTGATGAATACGAATAAGAAATAATAAAAAACTGATTTTAAACTGCAATTTAGCAATTTTAATCAGTTTTTTGTTTAATACTTCATTAAATAAAAAAAGAGTAAAAATAACCCCTTCAAAAATTTCTAATAATAGGCTATAATTTAGGTATTTAAAGATAAAAATTTTAGGAGACTTAAAAAATGACAGAAATCAAAGTTGAGATAAAGAATGAAGCAGGTCTTCATGCAAGACCATCATCAAAGTTTGTGGAATTAGTAAGTGAATATGACTCAGAAATAATTGTTAAGACAAATGGAGAAGAAGTAAATGGTCGAAGTATCATGGGACTTATGCTTTTAGCTGCAGAAAAAGGAAGAATTTTGACTTTAGAAGCAGAAGGAACAGATGAAAAAGAAGTTTTAGAGGCTCTTAGAATTTTAATCGAAGAGGAGAAGTTTAATGAAGCTTAATATAGAGATTATCAGAGCAGAGCATATGGGTTTTTGTTTTGGTGTAAGAGAAGCAGTTGATGAAGTTCATAGGTATGTAGATATGAATAAAGGTCAGATTTATGTTTTAGGAATGTTGGTTCACAATGAATTTGTGATAGAAAAATTACTAAAAAAAGGAGTAATTTTTGTTTCAGAAGAAGAAGTACTTAATGAAGAAACACCACTAAAAAAAGGTGATATTGTAATAATTAGAGCTCATGGAACTACTCAGAGTGTGCAGAAAAAGCTTTTAGAAATTGGTGTAAAGTTAATAGATATGGCATGTATCTATGTAAAGAGTGCAAGAGATCAAGTGGTAATATGGGAACAAAGAGGTTATAAAAGTGTCTTTATAGGGGACAAGGATCATCCAGAAGTAAAAGGAATAACTAGTTATGGTATGAAACCACTTATTTTTAGTAGTTTGGAAGAATTAGTAAAAGCCGATTTAGATATAAATGAACAATGGGTATTCTTATTTCAAACAACATATAATAAATTTATATTTCAAGAAATAAATGAGTATATTGTAAATAGATTTATTAACTATAAAGTAGTAAAAACAATATGTGGTGCTACACATCAGAGACAAACAGCAATAGAAAAGTTATCAAAGCAAGTTGATGCTGTATTTATTATAGGTAGTGAACAGAGTTCGAATACAAAAAAACTTTATCAGATATCAAAAAAATTAAATGAAAAAAGTTATTTGATAAAAAATAAAGAAGACATAGAAAAATATATGTTAGAAGGCGTAAAGACAGTAGGAGTGTCAGCAGGAGCATCTACCCCGGAAGACTTAATAGCAATAATAGAAAATAAAATAAAAGAGCTAATAGACTAGTTTAAAAGGAGTAAGAAATATGGATGAATTTGAAGCGTTATTAGATGAGTATCTACCTGAAGAAAAGAAAAAAGGAGAAATGATTGAGGGAACACTTTTAAGAAAAGAAAAAGATTTTTCATATTTAGATGTTAATGATAAGTTAGAAGGTAAAATTTTTACACGTGAAATTGAAGATCTGAGCCTTGGCAGCATTGTAGAAGTAAAGATTTTGAGAAATGATGGAGAAAATATTATAGTTTCAAAATTTTTATTAGATAAAGAGAAAGAATTTGCTTCATATGAAACAGGAGATATTGTTTCTGGAGAAATTACAGAAAAAATAAAAGGCGGATATAAAGTTAGACTGGGAAAAAATATAGGCTTTTTACCATTTTCACTTTCAAATTTAAGACGTGATGATGAGTATAAGAATAAAAAGTTTAAATTTTTAGTAATTGATAAAGATATGAGAAATATGACTTTATCTAGAAATGATTTAGTAAAACGTGAGGAAGAAGACTATTATTCGTCAATACATACAGGGGATACTTTAGAAGGTAAAATAAAGGAAATACTAGATTTCGGATTGATAATTGATTTAGAAAAGACAACAGGATTCATTCATATTTCAGAAGTAGACTGGTCATCGGTAAAGGATTTAAAAAGATTATTCACTGAGGGTGACTTAATAAAATCAAAAGTAATAGAATTAGATAAGGAAAATAAAAAAATAAAGTTAAGTATAAAGCAAATGATGGAAGATCCATGGGTAAGCTTTTTAGAAAAAAATAAAGTGGGAGCTGAAGTAGAGGTAGAAGTAAAGGAAATAATGCCTTTTGGTTTAGTTGTTGAAACAAATAAAAATAGAGGATTTATACATATTTCTGAAGTAAGCTGGCATTCTATAGAAGAATTATCTAAATTTTATACAGAAGGTCAAAAAATAAAAGCAAAAATAATAGAAATTGATGAAAAAGCGAGAAATTATAAATTAAGTATAAAACAACTGGAAGAAAATCCTTGGGAAAAATTATCTGAAGTATATAAAATAGGAGATATTGTAGAGGGAAAAATTGAAAAAATATTAGATTTTGCAATACTTCCAAATATAAATGATGTGCTTGGATTTATACATATTTCAGAAGTATCATGGATAAATCAACCAGATATTCTTGAAAACTTTAAAATAGGTGACATGGTAAAAGCTAAAATAATTGAATTTGACAAGGATTCTAAAACTTTTAAGTTAAGTATAAAGCATTTAGAGGAAGATACGTGGTCTAAAATTAAAGAAGAGTTTCAAAAAGGTGATATACTTGAAAGAGAGATAAAAGAAATATTAGATTTTGCTCTTTTAGTTGATATTACAAAAGGTGTAGAAGGAATGGTACACATTTCAGAAATTTCTTATAGAAGAATTACAAATTTAAAAGAAAAATTTTCTGTAGGGGAAAAAATAAAAGTAAAAATACTGGAATTTAATGAAGAAAAGAGAAGAATGTCTCTAAGTATAAAAGCAGTATTTGATGATATTTGGGCTAAGATAAATGATAAATATATTATAAACCAAACATTAAAAGGGAAAGTAATAAATATCCAAGAATACGGAATATTTCTTGAATTAGAGGATGGTTTGGAAGTCTTTATTCATCATAATGATTTTTCATGGGAAAGAAATCAAAAAATAGACTATAAATTAGGAGATATTTTAGAATTTAAAGTTTTAAAAATAGATGAAAAAGATAAGAAAATAAGTGGTGGTATAAAGCAACTTACAACATCTCCGTGGAAAGAAATGGAAGAGTCTTTTAAAGTTGGAAATAAGGTAAAAGTATTTGTTGAAAAACAGATAGAAAATGGTTTTATAGTTAAGTTAACAGATAGATTTAGCGGATTTATCCCAAAAAGAGAAGCTGGAAAAGAAAATGAAAATATAGATTATAATATTGGAGATGAAGTAGAAGCTGTTATAATAGAAATGAATGAAAAGAAGAAATCTGTTATTTTATCTATAAAGAGAGTTAAAGAGATGGAAGAAGAGCAAGAATTAAAAGAATTACTTGAAATTTATGGTGTAGATAGAAAAGAAGATTAGAAAAATAATTAAAGTTTTTAAAGTAGTTATATAAAAAAAACATCCTTTTATAGGGTGTTTTTTACTTTATTAATTATACAAAGATACAGTAATATGCTATTATAGGGTAACATAAATTTTTAGGAGGTAACATGAAAAAAATATTTCTATTTTTATTGCTTTTTTCAAGTGTAATTATTTTTGGAAAAACATACACAGAAACAGAAAAGAAAGTAATATTAAAACAGTTCACAGTATTTCAAAAGGCAGTTAAAAACAAGGATTCGGATACTCTTGAGAAAATGATGAATTCTTCAATGGATGACTATGAAAATTTAACATTTGAAACATTAAGTGATGTAAATTTATTAAAAATAGACTTAGCAAAAAGCAAAGTAAAAAACTTTTCAAAAAAAGATTCTTGTAATTTTAAAGTAAGTGGTAAATTTATTGAAAATGATGATTTTACTCAAGGAAATGCTTTTAGAGTTATGAGTGGACCATCTTATGATGAAGAATCTGAAGGATGCACACTATATAAATATTTTTATTTTAGACTTGAAGGAAAAGACTTAATTTTGGATGAGAGTGTATTTTACTCTGGATAAATTATTGTATAAATAGTGTGGTTGGAAATTTTATTTCCAACCACAATCAATATTCGTGAGGCTATTGATTGTTTTATTGATATTACTTACTAAATTTGAAATATTAATCTCTATGTAACGCCATTACTCACTTCTAAAAAGTTGATTCCTTTCTTTCGTATATTCGAATAATTTTTTATATGATGATATGCAATTTATAACAGTTTGCATAAATATAATTTTATAAATAATTTTTAAGAATACTTCAATTAGAAAAATTAAAAATCAGCACTAAAATAAAAGCTTGATATTTAGGATTAAGACCCGAAAAGTTAAGAGGGAGTCCATAAATATTATTTGAATAAAATAAAACAAGAAGTGTTAAAAATAAAATGTAGTTAAAAGTATCATTATTGAACTTTTTTATTTTAATATTTTCTGCTATAATGAATGATAATGCAAATAAAAAGTAATATTTTAGAATTTTGAAAAACATTAAATAAAAAAACATAGTGAAAAAAAGAAGGGAATTATAATGATTTTAGACATAATAAAAGTATTTATATTAAGCTTAGTGGAAGGGTTAACTGAATTTGTACCAGTAAGCAGCACAGGTCACATGATAATAGTAGATCATTTTATAAAACTATCTGAAAATAAAGAGTTCGTGAATGCATTTCAAATAATAATACAATTAGGTGCCATATTATCTGTAGTAGTATATTTTTGGGATAAATTATGGCCATTTTCAAAAGATAAAGAGAAGAACATATCAATTTGGGGAATGTGGATAAAAATAGCAGTAGCTGTTTTACCTGCTGTGATACTTGGATTATTATTTAATGATGCAATAGAATCTACATTTTTTAATCCGCTTACAGTATCTATAATGCTTATATTTTATGGAATAATATTGATAATTATAGAAAGTAATAAAAAGATAAAAGTGAAAACACATAATGTAAAAGAACTTAGTTTTAGAACTGCAATACTTATAGGACTTTTTCAATGTTTAGCAATGATACCTGGAACTTCAAGATCAGCTGCAACAATAATAGGAGGAGTTTTGTTAGGATTAGAGAGAGTTTTTGCAACTGAATTTTCATTTTTCCTAGCTATTCCAACAATGTTTGGTGCAACGATACTGACTATTTTAAAATCAGGAATGAATTTTTCGGGATATGAATGGCTTTTAATCCTTCTAGGCTTTGTATTAGCTTTTATATTTTCTTATATAGTAATAAAAGTATTTTTGGATTATATTAAAAAACATGATTTTAAGATATTTGGTTATTATAGAATAATATTGGGAGTAATTATGCTGATTTTACTAATTTTTACAAGTTTATAAGAATTAGGATATTTTAGGGGAGATTATAGAATGAGAGAAGACATATGTTAAAAAAACTTTGGAACTATATATTTTCAAAAAGAAAAGAATTAAAAGATTTAGACAAGAAGGATATATTTTTGGCTAAATTTATGATAGATGTTGGAAGAAATACAAAAAAATCAGAATTTCAAATGTTACCTTTAGAGGAAATAGAAAAAATCCACATAATTGACAGAGAAAATGCTCTTATTAAATTAAATGAAAGAATAACAGTTTTAGATAAACATAAAAATGAAATAATTGAAAAAAAGAGAATTGACAGAGAGTTTTTAAAAGAATTTCTTCCATCAATTTCTTGGATAAAGGTTTTTAAAACAAGGGATAATAAATATATTGCTTTTGAAGGAAATGGAAGATTAGAAGCATTTAAAAGAATTTTTGATGAAAATAGAGGTATAATTATAGAAGTGGAAGTATATACTTTTAGATCTTATAATAAAATGTTAAGAAGAGCTAATAGAGTTAGACGATATAATGGAATAATAGGAGTATAGATGGTAAAATCAAATATAAAAATGAATTCAGGAAAATTGGAAGAATTTATAAGAATATTGGTTCCAGAAGTTGAAGATGAAATAGTTAATATAGAAGGTTCAGAAGATGAAAGAAATTTTATAGTTAAAGCATCAAACTTAAGAAAAACTGTAGAATTTTCATATGAAAAAATAGGAAGAAGTTTTGAAGAACAATTAGATGTCATGGCAAAAATTGTGCTACTAAAATTATATGATAAAAATTATAAATGGGGTTCTTTAATAGGAGTACGTCCTACGAAAATAGTTAGAAGATTTTTGGATTCTGGTTTTAATTTGAATTATATAGAAAACTTATTAAGAGAATTTTATCAGGTAAGTAAAGAAAAAGCTGAACTATTAATTGATGTAGTAAAAAGAGAACTAAAATATTTAGATAAAGAAACAGTAGGAATCTATATAGGAATTGCATATTGCCCGACTAAATGTACATATTGTTCTTTTCCATCATATTTAAAAGAAGGAAAGCACTTAGAGAGATTTGATGAGTACTTTAATTCTTTGATTCATGAAATAAGAGAAGTAGGAAAGCTTGTAAAAAAACTAAATTTAGGAGTAAATACTATATATATTGGTGGAGGAACTCCTTCGATATTAACTAAAGAAGAAATGGACAAAATGCTGGAAACTATTGCAAAAAATTATGATATAGATAAATTAAAAGAGTTTACATATGAATTAGGTAGAATAGACACTATTGATGAGGAAAAACTAGAAGTATTAAAAAAATGGAAAGTAGATCGAATAAGTATAAATCCTCAAACATTTAATGAAAAGACTTCAATATTAGTAAATAGATATTATAGTAAGGAAAGATTTGACGAAATATTTCAAAAAGCAAAAGAAATGGGCTTTATTATAAATATGGATTTAATACTTGGACTGCCAGGGGAAACAACTAATGATATACTTTACACTTTACAAAAAACAAGAGAGTATGATATGCAAAATTTAACTATACATAACCTTGCTATAAAGAGATCAAGCCAGCTAAATAAAGAAAACTATTCACATGTAAAGAATTTAAATTATAAAAAGATTTACAGTGAAATATATAGTTTAACAAGGTCAAAAGAGCTTTATCCATATTATATGTATAGACAAAAAAATAGCTTTCAATCTGGAGAAAATATAGGTTATTCAGTAAAAGATAAAGAGTCTATTTATAATATAGAGATGATAGAAGAAAATAAAACAGTAATAGGAATAGGTGCTGGAGCAATGACTAAGCTTGTAACAGGAGAACTTGGAAATGAAAAAATAGAGAGAATTATTAATCCAAAAGATCCATTAATGTGGATTGATGAACTATATCCTAGGCTGGAAAATAAAAAGAAAAGAATAACGGAGGCAGTTGATGGCGACTAATTGGTATCCTATAATAAAAGGAAACTGTTCAAAATGTGAGAAATGTATTGAGTTTTGTCCTATTGATAATATGCATATTGTAAATAAACAGCTTTTAATTAAAGATGGTTTTCAGTGCCCAAGCGAATGTAAAGTGTGTAAAGAAAACTGTAAATATAATGCTGTTTCATATTATGATGGAACAGAAGAAAGTATTATGAATGCATTTGGTGGAGAATGTCATTGTCATGATTAGAAAATAAATAAAGAAGGGGAAGAAAAGATGGGATCTTTAATAAGTGGAGATAATTATTGGGTTTTATGGACAATTATAATAGGATGGGCAGCGATCAGTATAGTTTTGGAACAAAAATATAAGTGGGCATCAAGAATAACAGGAGCTATAATAGCGTTATTGGGAGCAATAATATTAGCAAATTTAAAAGTTATACCTACAGTAAGTCCAGTATACGACACAATTTGGGATTATGTTGTACCTGTGGCAATTCCATTATTACTATTTAGAGCTGACATTAGAAAGATATATAAAGAAAGTGGAAGAATGTTTGGAATGTTTAACATTGCAGCGGTGGGAACTATGTTAGGAACTTTTGTAGCGACCTTTGTTTTTGGTGCATTTATACCACATTTATATAAAGTAGCAGGAATGATAACGGGCAGCTATATAGGTGGTGGAGTAAATTTTGTAGCAATGACAGCAGCATTTAAAACACCAGAAAACATTACAAATGCTACAATAGTAGCAGATAATATGGTTATGGCATTGTATTTTTTTGTAGTTATGAGTTTAGCTTCATCAAAGCTTTTAATAAAAATGTATGGGTTAAAAACAGAAGGGGAAACAAATGCAGAGTCAGGTGCAGCAAACTATTGGAAAGGAAAAGTAATATCATTGAAAGATATTGCAGTTTCATTGGCAGTTGCCTTTTTAATAGCCTCTATCTCAAATGTAACAGCGTCTTACTTTAAATCAGTAATACCTAATACTAATGTAGTATTTAGTATGCTTAATATGATGTTTGGAAATATGTATCTAATTATGACAACATTAACATTAGTTGTAGCAACGATATTTTCAAAATTTTTCAATAAAATTAATGGTGCTGATGAAATAGGAACTTTTTTAATATATTTATTTTTTGTGGTTCTTGGAATACCAGCTTCAATATCTGAAATTTTGAAAAATGGAGCAATATTATTTCCATTTTGTGTGTTAGTTGTTGTTATTAATCTTTTATTTTCACTATTTGTGGGAAAACTTTTTAAGTTTAAATTAGACGAGATATTATTAGCTACAAATGCCACAATTGGAGGACCAACAACAGCTGCTGCTATGGCAATAGCTAAAGGATGGAACTCTTTAATTGTTCCAGTTATGCTGTCAGGAATATGGGGATATATATTTGGAAATTACATGGGGATTCTAGTAGGAAATATTTTAAAGCATGTAACAGGATAGAATAAAAAAGAGAAAATTACTTTTTACTAAGAAAAGGATGATTTTAATGGCTATAGAATATTTTAAAATAATATTTAGTACAACAATTGTGTATTTTTTTATTATCTTTGCTTTAAGGCTGTTTGGTAAAAAGGAGTTAGCTCAGCTGACAACAGTAGACTTAGTATTTATATTATTAATAAGTAATGCTGTACAAAATGCCATGGTAGGTCCCAATAATACTTTAATGGGAGGAATAATTGCAGCAGCAACTTTATTTGTATGGAACTATATTCTAAAATTACTTTTATATAAATTTAATAAATTGGACATTCTTATTCAAGGGAATCCAATTCTACTAATTTATAAAGGTTTTGTAAGAGATGATAATATGAGAAAAGCAAAGATTACATTTGAAGAATTATACGAGGCAATTCGAGAACATGGTGTAGATGAAATAAAAAGTGTCGATTTAGCAATGCTTGAAAGAGATGGGAATATAAGTGTCTTATCAGATTCATTTAAAAAACAAACAATTAAAAAAAGAAAAATACAAAGAGCAATTAAACAAAATAATCAATAAGTAATGATTTTGGGGAAGATCATTTTAGGTATAATGGGGGATATTGGGGTTATGAAAATAAAGATAATAGTTTTTTTGGTTGTTTTAGTGATCATTGGAAATGTATTGAAAATTTTTATAAATGAATCAGAGAAGCCAAAGGTAGAGATAAATGAGTCAGATTTAGTATATAAAAAGAAATCAAACGAATTATCATATGAAAAAGTAGATATAAACAAAGCAGAATATGAAGACTTTATCTCAGTAGGTTTTACGAAATCACAGGCAGAGAAATTGATGAAATATAAAGACTTTGCAGGAGATATTTATTCATTGGATGAATTGCCTAGAATAAAGGGTTTTGGAAAGTCTAGTATTGAAAAGGCTAATAATATTTTATATGTTTCTGAAGGTAAAAAAGTTAGGAATAAGCATAATATTAATAAATTATCAGAAACTGAGCTAAAGTTACTAGGTTTTAACAATAAAGAAATAAAAAAATTATCAATAGTGTTGAAAAAAGCTAATATAAGAACAAATATTGAATTAATAGATATAGTTGGAATAGAAAAATATGAAGAAGTAGAGAAGTCTGTAAAGTATGTGGAGTAGAAGAATATACTTTATTTTAGAAGAAGTATAAAAATGAGTGAAGCAATAGGAGTAAAAAAGTTGAAAATATTGCAAATACTGAATTGACAAAACTACAATTATTTTATATACTATATAGGTGTTGCCGAAGTGGTGGAATTGGTAGACGCATCAGACTCAAAATCTGACGGGCAATAGCCCTTGCGGGTTCGATTCCCGCCTTCGGCACCATTTATTTAAATAATATTTAAAATTATATAGAATAATGGGTAAATATATATGTTAAAAAAGGACTTTTTGCAGTTTTGTAGAAGAGTTCTTTTTTATTTAAATAATTAATTGATTATTCTCCTAGAAATTGCTTTATAAAGTTAATTACTCCATCCTCACTATTCTTTTTAGCAATATACTTTACTTTTGACTTTATTTCTTCATTTGCATTTTCCATTGCAACTCCATACTTTACAGATGAAAGCATTTCTAGATCATTTTCTGCATCTCCAAAAGCCATAACTTCATCAGGATTAAGACCATATTTTTCTAGAAGAAATCTTATTCCATTCCCTTTTGAAACATTAGGATTCATTATTTCCAGAAAAGTAGCACTAGAGAGCCCTTTATAAACTTGGTTATTATATTTTTTTATAATATAAGAATTTATTTCTTGAGTTTTTTCAGGACTATTTATATACATGAATTTATTAAAATTCAAATTTTTCATATCATCAAAGTTAATAAGGTTTTCTTTTAGCTTGGACTTTTCTCCATAAGCCTTGGCTGTGTCATTATAGTTCTCTAAGTACCATTTTTCATTACTAAATCCATGGAAATAAAGATTTTCTTTTCTCCCATAGTCAATAAGTTCACGAGATATATTATCATCTAATGTCAGCTCAAATAATTTATTCCCAGTTTTATCATGTATAACAGCACCATTATAATTTATAATCTCTGTTTCTAGTTCTAATTGATCATAAAATCTTTTCATTGCATTTAAACTTCTACCTGTGGCAATAAAAAACTTAATATTTTTTTCTTTTAACTTTTTTACAGCATGTATCGTTGTTTCAGAAAGACTATTATTATTGTTAAGTAATGTACCGTCTAAGTCTGAAAAAATAGCTTTTATCATAGAAAAACTCCTTTTAAAATAATTTTTTATTATTATAGTATACCACAAATTTTAAATTTATCATGACTCGAGTTTGTAAAAAAAATATTTTTTTAAGTGATTTAGCATTGATATTTCTGGTCTAGATAGAAAATAAATAAAATTTTCAAAAAATTATTTGTTTTATCCTATTGACTAATTTTAAAATCAAGGTATCATATTGTTATCAATTAGCTAACAAAAAAGACGAAAGTTTTTTTTTGACTAACATGTTAGCAATTAACTAACACAATTAACAAATGATATATAAATTTTAGGAGGAATAAAATGAGTAAAGTAGAAGAAATAACAAGAGAATCATGGATTTTAAGCACATTTCCAGAATGGGGTACATGGTTAAATGAAGAGATTGAAGAAGAAGAAGTAAAAAAAGGAACATTTGCAATGTGGTGGCTTGGATGTACAGGAATATGGATTAAAACAGAAGGAAATACAAACATAATGATAGATTTCTGGTGTGGAACAGGTAAGAGAACAAAGCAAAATAGATTAATGAAAAAACAACATCAAATGCAAAGAATGGTTGGAGGATTAAAATTACAACCAAATCTGAGAACCTCTGTATTTGTATTAGATCCATTTGCAATAAAGGAATTAGATGCAGTATTAGCAACACATGATCATGCAGATCATATAGATCCTAATGTAGCAGCAGCAGTATTGAAAAACTGTGACCCTAGTGTACCATTTATAGGACCGCAAGCATGTGTAGACTTATGGATAAGCTGGGGAGTGCCTGCCGAGAGATGTACAGTCGTGAAACCAGGAGATACTGTAAAAATAAAAGATGTAGAATTAGTGGTACTAGAATCATTTGATAGAACAGAACTGGTAACAGCTCCAGAAGGTGTAATATTAAAAGATAAAATGCCTCAAGATATGGATAGACTAGCTGTAAACTATTTAGTAAAAACTCCAGGAGGAAATTTATATCATAGTGGAGATTCACATTATTCAAATTACTATGCAAAACATGGAAATGAAAATAAGGTAGATGTGGCATTAGGATCATATGGAGAAAATCCAAGAGGAATGACAGATAAGATGACTTCGGTGGATATATTAAGAATGGCTGAATCATTGAAAACTCAAGTAGTAATACCGTTTCACCATGATATTTGGTCAAATTTTCAAGCAGATCCAAAGGAAATAACAGCATTATGGGAAATGAAGAAAGATAGACTAAAGTATAACTTTAAACCATTTATATGGCAGGTAGGGGGGAAATTCATATTTCCTAATGATAAAGACAATATGGAATTCCATTTTGATAGAGGATTTGAAGATGCGTTCTCAATTGAACCAGATTTACCATTTAAATCTATGTTATAAACTTAGAATTTAGATAAAACAAAATACTTAAAATGAGATCACCTAGTATTGATAAAATTTAATAAATAATAAAATAAGAAAAATAGAGGTGAAGTGTATATGGAATTTTTAGATTTAATTTGGATGGGGTTTGTAAATAATATTCTTGGGAAACCAGAGTTTTTTATAGGGATAATAGTTTTTATTGGTTATTTATTGTTAAAAAAACCTCTTTATGAAGCATTTGCAGGATTTATAAAAGCAACAGTAGGATATATGATACTAAATGTGGGAGCTGGTGGATTAGTAACTACTTTTAGACCTATTCTAGCAGGACTTAATGGAAGATTTGGACTAAATGCAGCTGTTATTGATCCATATTTTGGATTAAATGCGGTAAATACAGCGTTAGAAAGCATTGGGATGACGACTTCTTGGACAATGATAGCTTTACTTGTAGGATTTATACTAAATATAGTTTTAGTTTTATTAAGAAAAGTAACTAAGATTCGTACATTATTTATAACAGGGCATATTATGGTACAGCAGGCAACGACAGCAACATGGATTATATTTTTTGCATTTCCACAATATAGAAATGCTGTTGGTGGAGTATTAATAGGAGTATTTGTGGGAGTGTATTGGGCTGTGGCATCAAACCTAACAGTAGGACCAACACAAAGGCTAACTGATAATGCTGGATTTGCAATTGGGCATCAGCAAATGTTTGCAGTTTGGTTTGCTGATAAGGTTGCCGCTAAAATAGGAAATCCTAAAAAGAGATTGGAAGATATAAATTTACCAAATTGGTTATCAATATTTCATGATAACATCGTAGCAACTGGTACATTAATGTTAGTTTTCTTTGGAATAATAATGGTTATTTTAGGGGAACCTTACTTAAGAGAGATTGATAAAACATTTGTTTCAACAATAGCATTCCCAACTTATATAGTATCAAAATCATTAATGTTCTCAGTATATTTGGCAGTATTGATGATGGGTGTGCGTATGTTCGTAGCAGAATTAACAGCTTCATTTCAGGGAATTTCTAGTAGAATATTACCAGGAGCTTTACCAGCAGTAGATTGTGCTGCTGTATATGGATTTGGATCACCTAATGCAGTATTATTTGGATTTGTGTGTGGGGCATTAGGGCAGTTTATAGCAATAGCAGGATTATTAATATTTAAGTCACCAATACTTATTATAACAGGATTTGTACCAGTATTCTTTGATAATGCAACAATAGCAGTTTATGCAGATAAACGTGGTGGAGCAAGGGCAGCAGCAGCATTGTCATTCTTATCTGGAATTTTACAGGTAGTAGGTGGTGCAATAGCAATTGTGATATTTGGGCTGGGAGGCTTCGGAGGATGGCATGGAAATATTGACCAAAGTACAGTTTGGGTAATTCAAGGATTTATAATTAATAAATTACATTTAATAGGGTATGTTTTAGTAATAGCTTCGATGTTAGCTATTCCTTGGATTCAATATAAAAGATCAAGTAGTCCGGAAAATTATAATAATAATTTAGAATAAAGGTCATAAAATAAATTTTATAGAAGAGAGATGATGAATATGTTGAAAGTCTTAGCAGTATGTGGTAATGGAATGGGTACTAGTATGATAATGAAAATGAAAGTATCAAATGTATTAAAAAGACTAAATATACAGGCAAATGTGGATTCTTGTAGTATGGGAGAAGCAAAGTCGTCAATAGGAAATTATAATTTGATTTTAGCATCAATTCATATAGCTAAAGAACTAGATTCTAGTAAGGCCACAATAATTGGATTATTAAATTTACTAGATGAAAAAGAACTGGAGCAAAAACTAAAAGAAAATGGAATAGCTTAAGGAGGAAAATATGACATTATTAGAATCTTTAATAGAAAACAATTCTATTATATTAAAAGAAAAAGCTGATACATGGGAAGAAGCAGTAAAAAAATGTATTTCACCATTGGTAAAGTCAAATGCTGTGGAACAGAGATACTTAGATGCGATAATAAAAAAAACAAATGATTTAGGACCGTTTTATATTCTAGCTCCAGGATTAGCAATGCCTCATGATAGACCAGAGAGTGGAGTAAATAAGGATAGTTTTAGTTTTGTTACATTGGAAAAGCCAGTAGTTTTTCCTGATGGACAAGAAGTGGATATATTAATCGGCTTAGCAGCAACAAGTTCTGATATTCATAATGAAGAAGCAATACCTCAAATAGTAATGTTATTTGATGATGAAAATGCATTTGATAAAATAAGAAATGCAATTAAAAAAGAGGAAATAATAGAACTGCTTAAATAAATATATTTTATTTAAAAAATAAAAGGGTGGAATATTTTAGTTATTAAAGAAGTGAAAATAAGGGAGGAAATATGGCAAGACCATTATTACAAATTGCATTAGATAATAACACTTTAAGTGATGCACTAAAATCAATATCATTAGTAGGAAATGAAGTGGATGTAATAGAAGCTGGAACAATCTTATGCTTAGCAGAAGGAATGGAAGCTGTAAGATGTTTAAGAGCTTTATATCCAAATAAAATAATATTAGCAGATACGAAATGTGCAGATGCAGGGACAACAGTGGCTAAGAATTGTGCTGATGCCGGAGCTAATTGGATGACGGTAATTTGCTCGGCTACGATTCCCACTATGAAAGCAGCATTTAAAGAGGTAGAGGACTTACAAGTGGAGTTGTATGGAGATTGGACTTTTGACCATGCAAAACAGTGGAAAGAAGCAGGATTATCACAAGTAGTATATCATCAAAGTAGAGATGCTTTATTAGCAGGGGAAACTTGGGGTGAAAAAGATTTAGATAAAATAAAAAAATTAGTAGAAATGGGATTTAAAGTTTCTGTAACAGGAGGTTTAGAGAAGGAAACTGTAGGATTATTCAAAGGAATAGATGTTTATACATTTATAGCAGGAAGAGGAATAAGAGATGCAAAAGATCCAGCTCAAGCTGCAAGAGACTTTAAAGAAGAAATTGCTAAATATTGGAAGTAAGTTTATATATTATTTGTGGAGTCATAAGGGGTTATGGAAAAATCACATAAATTATAAATAAATTATTCTGTTTGGTGCAGCTATGTAAAAATAGATTATTATTGAATTTTTCTAATAATAAAAAGTAAAATATTAATTTTTACAAGCTGTGCCCTTTAAAGAATTAAGTCGAATAATTAAGAAAAGAGAGGAGAGAATATGTATAAATTCGATAAGGTAGTAATGGGAATATATGAGAAGGCTCTTCCTAAAAAAGAAAGCTGGAGTAAAAAAATAGATATAGCTAAAGAAGCAGGATACGATTTTATAGAAATATCAGTAGATGAAACAGATGAAAGATTGGCTAGACTTGATTGGAATAAAGAAGAAGTAAAAGAAATGAAAAATCTTCTTATAGATAAGGACTTTAGAATACCATCAATGACATTTAGCGGACAAAAAAGATTCTCAATGGGAAGTATAGATCCTTCAATTAGTGGGAAATCAATGGATTTAATGAAGAAAGCTATAGACCTATCAGATAAATTAGGGATCAGGGTAATTCAAGTTACTGGATATGATGTTTATTATGAAGAAAGAAGTGAAAAAACAAGAGATAATTTTATAAAAAATTTGAGTAAAGCAGTAGATTGGGCTTCGAAAGCTTGTGTAACTTTAGCAATAGAGAATATGGAAAATACCTTTATAAATTCAGTTACAAAATATATGGAAATATCAAAAATAATAGATTCACCGTGGCTGAAAATATATCCAGATTTAGGGAATTTAGCAGCATGGACACATGATGAAATGTATGCTGAGTTGGAAAAAGGCATAAAAGCACAAGAAATAATAGCAATACATTTAAAAGAAGCTAAGAGAGTAACTGATACATGTAAAGGTATATTTAGAGAAATGGAATTTGGAACAGGAGATGTTGATTTTGTAAAAACATTTGAAACATTAAAAAAAGCAAATTATAAAGGGCCATTTTTAGTGGAGATGTGGAATGAAAGCAGTGAGACACCACTTGAAGATATAAAAAAAGTAAAAGAATGGATGATGGCAAGAATGAAAGAGGGAGGATTAATTTAATGCTAGAAGAATTAAAAGAAGTAGTATATAAAGCAAATTTAGAACTCCCAGCTATGGGATTAATATTATACACTTGGGGAAATGTGAGTGGAATAAACCGGGAGAAAGGTCTAGTAGTAATAAAACCAAGTGGAGTAGAGTATAAAGATATGAAAGTAGAAGATATGGTAGTAGTAGACCTAGAAGGAAAAGTAGTGGAAGGGAAGCTGAAACCATCATCAGATACAGATACACATATAGAGCTATATAAAGCATTCACAGAAATAGGCGGAGTAGTTCACACTCATTCGACATGGGCTACAGTATGGGCACAAAGTGGAAGAGATATAAAGGCTTATGGAACAACTCATGCAGATTATTTTTATGGTTCGATTCCTTGTACAAGAAAAATGACTCCAGAAGAAATAGAAGGAGCCTATGAAAAAGAAACAGGAAAAGTAATCGTTGAAACATTTAGAGAGAGAAAAATTAATGCAAATTATGTGCCGGGAGTATTAGTAAATAGTCATGGACCATTTACATGGGGGAAGACTCCAGAAGAGGCAGTTCATAATTCAGTGGTCTTAGAAGAGATTGGAAAAATGTCAGCAAGCATGGAGATGTTTAATAAAGAAACAAAATCGATGCAGCAAGATTTATTAGATAAACATTTTTTAAGAAAACATGGTGAAAATGCTTATTATGGACAGAAAAAATAAGAAGTAGGACTGTCCCAAAATAAAGTTTTATTACAATAAAAGATTATAACTAATATATCATTAATACCAGTTTTTCATTTTGGAAAAAATTGATGTAAAATGAGTAATAATGTAAGACTTTATCTTGAGACAGTCCTTTTTTTAGTTATTATCAAATTTGTAAAATAAAAAGTTATGTGTTATTATATATCGAGAATGGATTTTCTAAAAGAGGTTAAAGATAATTATGGACAAAGTAGATATAAGAACAAATCCAAATTTAATTATTGTATTGGGTGAATATATTAGAAGTAAAAGAGTGGAAAAGGGTATAGGATTAAGAGAAATGGCGGAGCATTTGAGTATAAGTGCTGCATACTTATCTAATTTAGAATCGGGAAAACATCCGATGGTGAATCCTCTTTTATTGAAAAAAATATCGAAAAAACTTGAAATTGATCATTTAAAACTCTTTAAAATAATAGGTTATACTGATAAGGATACAGAAGAATTAAAAAGAGAAATAACAACTGAGCTTTTAGATGAAATAGATAACATTGAAATTGGGGAAATATTAGGGAAATTAATGGAAATGTCATCAAAAGAATTAGAATTAGTAAAGCAATATATTGATTTTCTGGTTAAAAAATAAGGGTTTCAGAAGCTAATGCGAAAATCATTGGCTTTTTTATGTTATTTAATGTAAAATATTAGCATAAAAAGTGAAAATATTTATTGATTTGTAGTTGATATAAATTTTTAGATTTTTTAAACTTTACATTTTTATATAGAATTTGTAAAATATAAAATATTTATGGAGAAGATGTATGATTAAATTGATAATTTTAGATGTAGATGGAACTCTGACGAAAGGTGATATTATTATAGGAAGCAATGGAGAAGAGTTTAAACATTTTAATGTAAAAGATGGGTATATGATTGTAAATTCTATGAAGAAATGTGATAAAATATTCTCTATTATAACAGGTAGAAAATCTAAGGTAGTGGATATTCGAGCAAAAGAACTAGGAATAGAATATCTTTATCAAGGTATCCATGATAAGGTAGAAGTTTATGAGCAGTTAAAAGTGGATTTAAATGTAAGCGATGAGGAAATTGCCTATATGGGTGATGATTTAAATGATTTAGAAGTAATGAAAAAAGCAGGATTAGTGGGAGCACCATTAGATGCCTGTGAAGAAGTTCTGGGAACAGCAGATTTTATTTCCGCTAAAAAAGGTGGAGAAGGTGCAGTTAGAGAGTTTTTGGAATATATACTAAAAAAAGAAGGTTCTTGGAATAAGATTGTTCTAGGTAATTAGGAGGATAAATGGGAATAAAATATATTGATGCCAAGCGTTTGAGAATGCTTTTGATCGCAGGAAGTAAATGGTTAGTAATGCACGAGGAAATTTTAAATGAATTAAATGTGTATCCTGTACCTGATGGAGATACAGGAAGTAACATGTCTATGACAATTAGTGCAGTGGAAAAAGAACTAAACAAAGTAGATGAAAAAAGTACTATGAATGAAGTTAGTGAAGCCGTTGAAGAAGCTGTTTTAATGGGTGCTAGAGGAAATTCAGGGACAATTTTGTCGCAGATAATAACAGGATTCTTAAGAGGAATTGGTGATAAAGATCGTCTATATGCGAAAGATGTAGTAATAGCTTTGGAATCAGCAAAAGAAGTAGCTTATAAAGCAGTAAATGAGCCTGTAGAGGGAACTATACTTACTGTTATTAGAGAAGTAGCAGATTCATCTAGAGAATATGTAAAAACAAATGATGACTTAGTAGGGTTATTAGAAAATATAAAGGACACGGCACAAGTAGCTGTGGAAAACACACCTGAACAGCTTCCAAAACTAAAAGAAGCAGGAGTTGTAGATGCCGGAGCAAAGGGATTGTTTTACATGCTTGAAGGGTTTTATATGCTTATTACTCAAGCAGATTTAGTAGAAGAAATAGAGCCAACAGTAGTAAAGGGATCGGATTTTTCTAGTACTATAGCAAATATAGACCATGATCCAGAAAGTATAAAATTTCAATATTGTACAGAATTTATAATTAGAAATGCTGATTTTGATACTGAAAAATTTAAAGCACAAATATTAGAACTTGGAGATTCGGCAGTTTTTGCACAAAGCTCTAAAAAATTCAAAATACATGTTCATACGAATAATCCAGGAAAAGCTTTAGAATATGCGGTTCAAAATGGAGATTTAGAGAATATAAAAATTGAGAATATGAAGATACAGCATGCAAATTTAAATATAAAAAATGAAGCTGCTGAAACTAAAATATACTTAAATGAAAATGAGAATAAGTCAGATAAAGGATATATAATAGTTGCAGACAGTGAAAATTTAAAAAATGAATTTTTAAAAAGAGGAGCTGACGCTGTAATATTAGGAGGGCAAAGTAAAAATCCTAGTGTGCAGGATATTCTAAATGCAATTAATAAATTAGATAAGCAAATGGTATATATTTATCCAAATAATAAAAACATTATATCTACAGCGAAACTTGCATGTGAAAAAGCAGGTAAAAACTCTGTGGTTATTGAAACAAGAACAATGTTAGAGGGTTACTTTTTCATAAAAGATAAAAATGAAGATATAAATCAATTGTTAGACGAAGAAAAAAGAAATGTCTCTATAGAAGTTACAAAAGCAGTGAGAGATACAAGAGTAGATGAGTTAGAAATAAAACAAGGTGATTATATAGCTCTTTTAAATGGAAAAATTAAATATAAAAATACAGAATTAAAAGAACTTTTAAATGAAGTTTTAGAGAAAAATATTGGAAAAGATACAATGACAGCTACAGTTGTGGAAGGTAATGAAAAAGATCCAGAGACAAAAAAAGTAATAGAGGAAAGATTAGAGCCATTATATAAGACTTTTATAAATGGAGATCAACCGAATTACTACTATTACATTTATTTAGAGAATAAGGATCCTAATTTACCAGAAGTAGCAATAGTTACAGATTCTACATCTGATCTATCAGAAGATGATATGATAGGTCTGCCTATAAGTTTAGTATCATTAAAAGTAGAGTTAGATGGAAAATTATACAAAGATATATATGATATATCAAGATCAAAAGTTTGGGAAGCAATTTTAACTAGAAATGAAGGATTGAAAACTTCACAGCCAGCACCTCAGGATTTTTTAAGAGTTTATAAGAGATTATTTGAAAAAGGATATAAAAAAATAATATCAATACATATTTCTTCTAAATTAAGTGGAACTTCACAAGCAGCACAGGTAGCTAAAAATCTTTTAGAAGAAAAACAAAATATTGAAATTATAGACAGCTTAAATACAACATCAGGACTGGGGCACTTAGTTACAGAAGCAGCGAAAAAGTCTTTAAGAAAAGAGTCTATGGTAAGTATAGTTAATTGGATAGAAAATACAAAAGGAAAAGCTAAGTTTTTAATGGCTCTAAATGATCTTAAATACTTAGAAAAAGGTGGAAGAATAGGAAAAGCAACGAGCTTTGTAGGTTCGGCACTTCACTTAAAACCAGTGATGGGCGTGAGAAATGGTGAGGTTATTCCAGAAAAAAAAGTTATTGGTGAAATGGGAGTAATCAACTATTTTAAAAAAGCAATAAAAAATGAAACAGATGTGCAAAGTATATACT
Source organism: Sebaldella sp. (assembly GCA_018058425.1). Lineage (GTDB taxonomy): Bacteria > Fusobacteriota > Fusobacteriia > Fusobacteriales > Leptotrichiaceae > Sebaldella. The sequence continues at coordinate 3,301 of JAGOZX010000038.1, read as the reverse complement.
TATATGTAATTTGGGCTGGAAATACTAAAAATTTAGAGATAGCTGATAGATTGGCTAAAGAATATGAGAGAAATGATAAAGTAACAGTAGTAAATATAAAGTTAGTGGGACCAGTATTAGGTTCACATGTAGGATCAGGATTTGGAATAATAATGTATCCTAAACTAAGTTAAGAAAGAAGGGGAATATGAAAATATCTAATTTTATTTCAAAAGAGCTGGTTTTTTTAAATGTAGAAGCAGAAACAATAGATGACTTAATAGTAGATATTTTAAATAAAGCTTCTCTTGTTGACAATGAGTTAAAGAAAAATCTTTTGAATATAAAAGAGACGGTTTTAAAAAGAGAAAAAGAGGCATGTACTGCTTTAGGTCATGGTATTATAATTCCACATGGAAGAATAGAAAACTATGAAGATACTACAGTTATAGCTGGAACTTTAAAAAATCCTATAAAAACAATAGTTAGAAATAAAATAGAAGAGGTAGATGTATTCTTTTTTATTATATCTGGATTGACTAAAAATAGAATGATATTAAAACTAATGTCTCTAATATCTTTTTTATCTCATGAGCAGGAGTTTTTGGATAAGATAGGTATAGTGGAAGAACCTGATGAGTTCATAAAAATAATTCAAGAGAATGAAAATGATGTAAAACAGACAGTAAGTTCAGAGGACTTAATGGACACAGAAGTGGCTCCTGTTTTACTAACTGAGAGTATGGAGGAAGTTTCTTTGAGGTTTATTGCAGAGAATAAAACTGGTCTTCCGGTAATAGATGAAAAAGGCAATTTTGTTGGTGAGATAACTGAAAGAGAAATAATAGAATTTGGAATGCCCAAGTACGCATCATTAGTCTCTGATTTGAGTTTTATGACTATTGGAGAGCCTTTTGAAGAATATTTTTTGAATTCTACTAAAGTTGCAGTTAGAGAAATATACAGGAAAAGTAAAAATGTGATAGATAAAAAAGCCTCTATTATGGAAATTTGTTTTAAAATGATAACAGAGGGAAATACAAGGCTTTATATCGTTGAAGATAATAAATATTTTGGTATGATAGAAAGAAGAGATATAATTGAAAAGTTTTTACATATCTAATGAAGGTTTTGGTGATGAAAAATGTCGCATATGATATTGGCAGTGGCAATATTCAGCATAGCGTATATATTGATTATATTAGAGAAGTTTCCAATTTCAGTTTTAGCTATGCTAGGTGCAGTATTGATGGTTATAACAGGTGTTTTAGGAGTAGATAAAGCATTTGCAGCAATAGATTTAAATGTAATATTTCTTTTAGTAGGAATGATGATAATGGTATCAATTCTTGCTGAAACGGGTCTATTTGAATGGCTCGCGATAAAAGCAACTCAGTTAGTAAAAGGAGAACCTGTACCGTTATTGGTTTTATTAATGTTAGTAACGGCGATATTATCAGCCTTTTTAGATAATGTAACAACAATTTTACTTATAGTACCAGTAACTATAGTAATGCTGGAGAGTTTAAAATTAGATACTAAGCCTTTTATAATAGGTGAAATATTAGCTTCAAATATAGGAGGAACAGCAACCTTAATAGGAGATCCGCCGAATATTTTAATAGGGAGTCAAGCAGGATTTTCGTTTAATGATTTTGTTGTAAATCTAGGTCCAGTAATAATAATAAATTTATTAATAACTATATTTTTACTTTACTTTTTTTATTGTAGAAAAATGAAAGTTTCTAGAGAGTTAAAGGCTCAAATTATGGAGTTAAATCCAGAAAGAGCACTAAAGGATAAGAAGCTATTAGTATCATCTTTAATAATTTTAGGTTTAGTAATATTAGGATTTGTAACACACGAATTTACTCATATAGCACCATCTATAATAGCGTTAACAGGAGCTATGTTACTGATTATTCTTAGTAAAAAAGAGCCGGAAGAGGTTTTTGAAAAGGTTGAATGGCCTACACTGTTCTTTTTTATGGGATTATTTATAATGGTAGAAGGACTTGTAGAAGTTGGAGTTATAAATTTTTTAGCAGAAGCAACATTGTCACTAACAAAAGGTGACTTTGGAAAAACAGCATTATTTATAGGAATACTGTCTAGTACTGTGTCGCCAATTATTGATAACATACCTTATACAACAACAATGTTACCTTTAATAAAAAATTTAGAGACAACATTTACAAATGTCGATCCACTTTGGTGGAGTCTTTCACTAGGAGCTTGTCTTGGAGGAAACGCAACATTAGTAGGTGCTTCGGCAAATATAGTGGCAGCAAATATAAGTAAAAAAAATGGAAAAGTCATTTCATTTATAGAGTATTTAAAGTATGGACTTCCATTAACATTTATAACAATAGTAATTGCAATGATATACTTACAGATCAAATATTTATAATTAGGACTAAAATTAGTTTATACATAATAAAAGGGGATAAAACCTCTTTTATTTTTATATTGATGTGAAAATAAGAATGTGAAAGGAGTAAAAAATGAAAATAGAACATTTAGAGATAATAGACTCTACTAGTGAGTATATGAAGAGAAAAAAAAATAGAGAAGAGTATGAAGTGGTGTATGCTGATGAGCAAACAGGCGGTAAAGGTAGAAGAGGAAACAAATGGATCTCAAATAAAGGATCTGGTTTATTTACTTATATTGTAAAGAATAAAAATTATGAAGAAAAAATATCTTTATTTGTAGGTTATATTACATATAAGGTTATTTCTAAAATAGTAGATAACAAGAATTTAAAATTTAAATGGCCAAATGATATATATTATAATAATAAAAAACTGTCAGGTATATTGGTGGAGAAAATAGATGAGGATATAATCATAGGAATAGGTCTTAATATTAATAATACTGATTTTGGTATATTTAATGAAAATGCAGTATCTTTAAGTATAGTCACAGGAAAAAATTATGATATAAAAGAAATAATAACTGATATAGTAAGAGAGACAGAAATAGAAATAAAGAATATAAATGAAAATTGGAATAGCATAGTTAGTTTTTTAAATGAGAATCATTTATTGAATGAAAAAAAAGTAGAAAATAATTTAAAAGAAACTTATTATGTGAAAGAAATAAATCAAAATGGAAGTTTGAAAATATTAAAAACAGGAGAAACAGAATATAAAAATATATATTCAGATGAAATAAAAGGGATAAAAATACTAAATCCCCAAATTTAATAAATAAGTTTCATAAATGAGTAATGGAGAAAAAGGGAGTTATTGCTAAAGAAAGAAATATAGAGAAGAGAGAAAGTGGAAGTTTTTTTAATAGTTAGAAGTACTATAAACAT
>JAGOZX010000165.1 GCA_018058425.1 Sebaldella sp. | reverse complement strand
CAGTTTAATAAGACAGAATACAAACAAAAGAATAATAAATGGATATTTGAAGTTTTGAAGAAATATCCTGAGAATTTAAAAAAAGAAATGTTAGAATTAAAAAAAGGGTTATTTTTAGAGGGTTATATAGAATTGGATGATGACATAGTAAGAGGGGAAGTACCTCATATTGAAACAGAATTAAAAAATATGGGAGATGCAAGAATTTTTGATTGTCTTTTTACTGATATTATAGAAATTTGATAATCGAAGTGAAAAATAAATGTAAAATGGTGTTACAATAAAATATCAAATAAAGATGATATGAATAATGAATATTATCTGAAAGAAAAGAGCAGCGGGTTTAGTTCAAGTTTCTCAATGAGTGGTGGTGGAGCATCAGCAGCAATAGTCTTGAGAATACAAGAAACAGCACAACAGTGGCGACATCAAGTATAGTTTCTGAAGGAAGTACATTATTATCAGCAGGAAATAAAGTGAGAACAGAAGCAATGCAGGCTAATGTTGGGGAAGATTTGATAATCAGAGGAGTAAACGGAGTAGAATTACTTGATGCTCAGGAAGTATATAATGAAAAAGTAAAACAGGAAAGTAAAAGTATTGGAGTAACAGCAAGTTTAGGTTCAACAATAACAAGCTTTATAAGTTCAGCAGATGAAAAGTCACAAAATGATGGGAAATATGGATTTGGTAACAGATCAGAGCTTATAAATACATATGGTGACGGACTGGACTTATATAGAGAAGGAGTAAAAGCAGGAGCTGACTTATCACAGTTAGTAGTGGACGGGATGAAAGGAAGTTTTAGTCCTTTAAGTCAAATAGGCGGATACGGAGTAACAGCAAATGTGACAGTAAGTGCTAGTAAAAGTAAATATGAATCTAATACAAGCGGGACAACTTCTGTAGCAGGAAATATAAATGTAGGTGGAAATCTAGTAATATCATCAGAAGGGGCTGTAAAACTTGTAAATCAAAAAGTAAATGTTAGAGAAAACATTATAGTAGATGCTAAAAGCTTTGAGGCATCAGCAGGCAAAAATACTTATAATAATACAACAGATTCAAGTTCACAGGGAATGTCAGCCGGATATGATTTTACAGGAGGAATAAACGGAAGTAAAGGAAACAGTAATTCATCATCAGTCTATTATGATAACACAGTAATAAATGCAGGAGGTGCATTCCAGCTAACAACAAAAGAAGATGCAACATTTAAAGGAGAAAATGTAACAGCAGATAAGATAGACTTTGAAATAGGCGGAAATCTGAATGTAATATCATTACAGGATGAATACAAGTTAGATGGAAGTAATAAAAGTGGTGGTTTGAATTATGGTCATACAGAACAGAGTGACGGGAAAAGTTATAACTCACCGTCAGGAAACTTAAGTTATGGAGAAAGTAAAGGGGATAGTAAGTGGGTAAATAATCAGACGAGTATAATAGCAGAAAACGGAGGAAGTATAAAGGTTGGGGAAACTTTAACTAATGTAGGAGCTATTATAGGAAGTATGAATGAAAGTATGAGAATAGAAGCCAAAGAGGTAGTGGTAGAAAACTTAAAAGATCATGATAATGGAAAAGATTATAATGTAGGCTTGAGTGGAATTGACAGAAAAAATCCAGTGCCACAGACAGAATTACAATATGGAAGTCATGATAAGGAACAGGATACAAATGCAACTTTTGTTAATACAGTGGTAATAGAGAATGGAAAAGAAATAAATCTGGAAGAAAGAGGAATAAATACAGATATAGAGAAGGCACAGGTAATAACAAAGGATGATGTAGTTGAGCAAATAGATACTGTATTACATACGGATTTATTAAATAAAGATAAAAGAGAAGATTTAGTAAATGATTTGAATATTATTGGAGAAAATACAATGATAATAGCAGAGTCAATAGGAACTAAATTAAATAATAATAAAAACGGTGATCCTAATGCAGCAATGGGAGATTTAGAAAAACAGTCTTTAGCAAATATAACAAAAGCAGTAGAGGAAGTAGTAAAAAATAAAGAAAATTTAGTATTATCAGAATCGGATAGAGAAAATAAGGAAAAATTAAAAGAAACTATAAAAGATAAGTATGCAGATTATGGTGTAACGGATGTTATAATAATTCCAGACGGTACACAATTAAAAGGAGAAGATGGGGAAATGCATTCAGTAAATGGAGCATTTTCAAGAGATGGAATTGTTTATATAACAGAAAGTACAGCAAATGGTTCTATAAAAGATTTAAACAGAGTTGTAGGGGAGGAAGTAGGAGAAATATATGCACAAAATAATGGATTAGAAAATTGGAATAATAGAGGACAACAAATTGGGGAAATATTTGGTGAGAAAATCTCAGAAGGACTTGATACTTCCAAATCAAAGAATAATATAAGTTCAGATGATATAGATTTAAGTAATGTAATAATCGGTGGAACATCAGCAAAAGTATCAGGTGTTGGATTAAAATGTAAAGGAAATAAATGTACTAATTCGACGGTTTATTATAATTTTCCTAAAAAAATTGGGAAAATAGTAATAGAAAAAGAAATGTCAACTGATGAAATATATAAGAATGCTTTATTATTAATAGCGAAAGGAAATGAAAAAGGATATGGGGATGCAACTAGGTTTTTGACTCATTGGTTAGAAGGAAGTGGTACACCTTTATCTGTTTCACCAGAGCTTTTTGAAAATAAAAAAGTTAAAGAAGCTATTGAAGGAACATATTATTATTTTAGTTCAGAATATCAGGGTCAAAGAAAAAATATATATGATAACATATCAAATGGGATTTATGAATTTAACGAATCTTGGGATAGAACATTAACTTTCGATCCTATATTGGATCAAAAAAATTATCTTGCATATGGTTCTGCATCGGTAAAAAGTTCGGGAAAAGTAAGTGTGAAAGATTCAGGTCAATACTATGAAGTAACAGTTACAATTACTCAAAATAAGTTTTA
>JAGOZX010000108.1 GCA_018058425.1 Sebaldella sp. | reverse complement strand
CTATTATACAAAAAGGAGTAATTTTAATGATGTTGTTAAAGATATAGCACAGGAATTAGATTATAATTATTACTATTTTAAAAAATCTAGAGATTATGATTCTGGGGAGTTTGGAATAGGATTTGTATCAAAGTACCCAATAGAAAAAATTTATGAATATGAACTCCCATCAATAGGATCAGAAAAACGACAAGTTATTGCAGCCCAAATTGATGAAAAAGTATTTTCTAAAAAAGTAGTGATTATAGACACACATTTAGATTATAATCCAGATATTAAGAGTAAAGAGATGGAAAGTCTTCTTAATATTACAGATTTATTTCCAGGGGATGTAAAATTTTTAACTGGTGATTTTAATCTCTTACCCACAACTGAATATTATAGTGAATTAACAAAAAAGTGGAAAGATACTAATTCCACAGATGAACCAAGAATAGACTATATTTTTGGAGATTTTTCAAATAATTGGGTTTTGAAAGAGAGTAAGTTTATAAAAGATGAGTATTTAGATTGGACAACACTAAGTGATCATTTTCCTTATATGATAAATGTAGATATAAAATAGGAGGTAGGGATGAAGGTATCTTTAATAATGCCTACAATTAATAGACATGATGAATTGATAATTTTTTTAGAAAGTTTAGAAAAACAAACACATAAAAATTTTGAATTAATTATAGTAGATCAAAATTTAGATGGTTATATTTTTGATATAATTGAAGATTTTCAGGATAAGATAAGTCTAAAATATATAATAAGTGAAGAAAAAGGTCTTAGTTTTAATAGAAATAAGGGACTTTTAGTAGCTGATGGTGAAATAATTGGTTTTCCAGATGATGACTGTGAGTATCAAGAAGATACTTTAGAAAAAGTGATTAAGTTCTTTTCTGAAAATGAAGAGTATAAAATATTTTCATGTAGAACCTTAGAAAAAGATAAAGATTATGGAACAGGAATTATGGCTACAGAAGAAACTGATTTAAAATATAAAAATGTAGAAGAAACAATAAAATCAATAACTTTCTTTGTAAACTTTCAATTAGAAGATCTCACATTATTTGATCCTAATCTTGGAGTAGGAGCACATTTTGGAAGTGGTGAAGAGACAGATTATGTATTGAATTTATTACATAAGGGCTTCAAAGGAAAGTATTTTCCAAATGAGATAATCTACCATCCTGCTAAAAAGGGTAATTATGAGGATATCGAGAGAGCTTATAGTTATGCACTAGGATATGGAGCAATGGTTAAAAAAGAAGTTTCACTTAGAAAAAACAGAGCATATTTAGCAAAATATCTAAAAAAATTATTTAGAACCTTTGGGGGAATGATAATATCAAAAGAGAGAAGATATTATTTTTATGTTTTTTTAGGAAGAGTTAAAGGCTATAAGCAATATATTACTAAAGATAAAAAAAGGAGAAAAAATGAAACAAGTTTTTAATATGATTATAGCATTTTTCATATATCCTTTTTTAAAAATTAAGTTCAAAAATAGAAATATATGGCTTGTAGGAGGAAATGCCGGAGAATTATATGTAGATAATGGAAAGGCAATGTTTGAATATTTAAATACTAAAAAAGACTTAGAGGTTTATTGGATTATTAATAGTAGTTCACCAGCATTTAAGAATGTTAACGGAAAGAAGCTTTTAAGAGGAAGTATAAAGTCATACTTATATTTTATGAATTCAAAGGTTTCATTATTTTCACATTCTATTTCAGCGGATATTGTTCCATATCTATTTGTTATACCATTAATAAATAGATTTCACTATAAAGTAATAAAAGTATTTCTTAATCATGGGACAGTGGGTTTGAAGAAAAGACAACCTATGAATCCAAAATTAGAAAAGTTAATAAATAAATTAATAGAATCTTATGATATAAATACTACTGATGCAGAATATGAAAAAAAAATAAAAAATTTGGACTGGGGTATAGATGAGAAAAAGATATATATTACTGGTAGTCCTAGGTATGATAGTTTAGAAAATATAGTTACTTTAGGAAAAGATAAATTGTTTTTCATGCCAACTTGGAGGCCATGGCTTAAAGACAATGAGGCTATAGAAGAAACTGACTATTTTAAAAATATAATAGGACTTATAACTAGTGAAAGATTACAATTTTTTTTAAAAGAAAAAAAAATAGAACTAAGAATTTATATACATCAGTTAATGCACAAATATTTGAAAGAATTTCAAGAGAATATAGTTGGAGAAAATGTTATTTTGCTTCCAAAAGAAGCGGATATACAATATGAAATAATGACTAGTAAATTACTAATAACAGATTATTCAAGTATTTCATTTGATTTTTTTTATATAGATAAGGAAGTGTTATTTTTTCAGTTTGATAAGTCAGAGTATAATGAAAAAGTAGGGGCATATATTAATTTAGAGACAAGTTTATTTGGCCCAGCAGCATTTAATATTAATAGCTGTATTGATGAAATAATGAGAATACATGGAAATGATTTTCAAATGGAAGATGAGTACAAAAAATTAAAAGACATTTATTTTAATTATAAAGACAGGAATAATTCAGAAAGATTATTTAAAATAATTGAAGGAGAAATAATTGGAAAAAGAAAAAATATCAATAATAACTCCATTGTATAATGGAGAAGAATTTATAACACATGCCATACATTCTGTTATTAATCAAACATATGAAAATTGGGAATTAATTATAATTGACGATTTTTCTAAAGATAAAAGTTTTGAAATTATTTGTGATTATGCTAAAAAAGATAAGAGGATACAAATTATAAAAAATGAAAAAAATTTAGGAGTAGTCGAAACTAGAAATAAAGGGATAAGAGAAGCAACTGGAAGATATATTGCATTTTTAGATAGTGATGATACATGGAATAATAATAAGTTAGAAAAACAAATAACGTTTATGAAAGAAAAGAAGGCTTCTATTTCATGTACTGATTATATGCGGGTGGACAAAAACAACAAAGATAAAAAACGAATAAGAGTAAAAGAAGAAATAACTTATCATATGTTATTGAAAACAAACATGGTAGGTTGCCTTACTGTGATATACGATACTGAAAAAATCGGGAAAAAATATTTTAAAGAGGCTAAAAAAAGTGAAGATTATATTTTATGGCTTGATATTATAAAAGAAACTCACTTGATTTATGGATTAAAAGAAGTTTTAGCCTATTATAGGGTACTTACAAATTCTAGGTCAAGTAATAAACTAGAAGTTATGAAGACTCAATGGTTAATATATAGAAAACATGAAAATTTATCATTGATAAAAGCGGTATACTTTTTCATAATTTACTTTGTAATTGGAGTAAAAAAAATTATTTAAATATTTCTAGTATAGTGATCATAAAATTTAAATTTTGTTAGGAGAAAAAATGAATATTAGTGGAGTTAGGAAGAATTTTACATACTTGTTTTTCATTTTAAATATAGTTGTTTACTTTTTTTGTCTTATTTTAATTGGGGATAGTCTTGGTCCAAGAAATGTTATAATCTTTACATTTTCTGCTTGTTTATATTATATATTTGATTTATATAATATGAAAGGAAGTAAATATAAAAATTCAGATATATTATTAGCAGTGTTTTTAAATTTATTTTTATTTTTATTATCGCTATTTGCTAAATTATTTACTTTTAATCAAGGAATTATTTTATTTGGAATTATTTTGTTTTTTCAAATATTATTTAAATATATAGTTTTAAGTGTATTTGTGGATAAGTTAAAAGTTATGTTTATTGGTAAGAATTCATATCAAGATGAACTTATGGAAACATTGAAAAAAGGGGAACAATATAGGTTTTTAGGAGTATATGATCATGAAAAAAATAGTTTTGTTGAAGAATTTAAAACAGAATATGAGAGATTAAAACCAGATGTAATTGTAGATTTTACAGATAACTTATTAAGTGATGCAAAAATGGTGGAAATACTTTTAAACTATAAATTAGAAGGAATGCAATATTATAATTACTTAAATTTTTATGAGAATTTGGAAATGAAACTTCCAGTTGGGGACTTAGATCAAAAGTGGTTTTTAGAAAATGACGGCTTTGAGATATATTATAATAATTTTAATATGAGGATAAAAAGACTTATAGATATAGTAATGTCTGTGGTAATTTCTATATGTTGTCTTCCTATAATGTTAATAGCAGCATTAATAGTAAAATTGGAATCAAGAGGCCCAATATTATTTGTTCAAGAAAGAACAGGGGAGTTAAATAAGCCATTTGATATATATAAATTTAGATCAATGGCACAGGATGCTGAAAAAGACGGGCCTCAATGGGCACAAAAAAATGACAATAGAATTACCAGATTTGGTAAATTCATGAGAATAACAAGAGTAGACGAGTTACCTCAACTATGGAATGTAGTGCGTGGAGATATGAGCTTTGTAGGTCCAAGACCTGAGAGAGAGTTTTTTATAAAACAATTAGAAAAGGAAATCCCTTATTATAATCTGAGACACACTGTAAAGCCAGGACTTACAGGCTGGGCGCAAGTAATGTATCCTTATGGAGCTAGTGTTGATGATTCATATAAAAAGCTTCAATATGACTTATATTACATAAAACATCATAATATAGTTTTTGATTTTATGATAACTCTAAAAACTATAACAACAGTAATTTTTGGGAAAGGAAGATAATATGGAGAAGGTCTTAATAACAGGAGGTTCAGGATTTATTGGCTCACATGTTGCAGATAAATTTATAAAAAATAATTATGAAGTAATAGTAGTAGATAATTTAGTAACAGGTAAGTATGAAAATATTAATGGAAAAAAACTAACATTTATAAATGAAGATATAAGAGATATAAAAAACTTAGAAAAAATTTTTTTAGATAATAAAATAAGTTATGTAATCCATATGGCAGCTCAAGTTAGTGTCTCTGCGTCAGTAGAAGATATTAAGTATGATGCTGAAGAAAATATCATTGGATTTATTAATGTTTTGGAGCTTTCTAAAAAATATAATATAAAAAAAGTTTTATTTTCTAGTACAGCTGCTGTTTATGGAATACCAGTGGAAGTACCATCAAATGAAAATAATAAAACTAGTCCTTTATCACCATATGGTTTATCAAAATTATTTGGTGAAGAATACTTAAAAATGTATTCTAAACTATTTGGAATTAACTATATTATATTAAGATATGCAAATGTATATGGGCCTAGACAAAGTGCACATGGAGAAGCAGGAGTAGTATCCATCTTTAATGATAAAATAAAAGAAGGTAGTGATATTTTTATAGATGGAGATGGAAAACAAACAAGAGACTTTGTTTATGTAAAAGACGTTGCAAATGCAAATTATCTTTGTACAGTAGAAGAAGTGAAAAACGAAACTTTTAATGTTTCTACAAACTCAGAAATATCTATTGTTGATCTTTTTAATACTATGAAGAAGTATTCTGATTATAAAAAGGATGCTATTCATAAAGAAGAAAGAATTGGAGATATAAGAGACTCAAGATTAGATAATTCAAAGTTAAAATTAATGACAAGCTGGGAGCCTAAGTATAACTTAGAGAGCGGACTAAAAGAGTATTTGCAAGGAAATTAGGAGTGAAGAAGAATGAAAAAATTTAATGAATTTGAACTATCAAGCCCAGAAAAACCTTTAGTTATTATTTCGATAGTATCATGGATAATGTTTGTAATTGGGACATTTTTTATAAATTTCATATTGTTTTTTACTCTATATAATGAATATATGGTGGTAGGAGATTTATTGAAACTTATTGGAGTATATTCACTAATTGCATTGGTTGTTTTTGGATTTGGAGCGTTTTTTGGAGTATTAATACAAAAAAAGAAAAAAATAGGCTTATATGGTTATACTGCTTATATGCTAGTGAAATTATATATAGTTTATGATATGATTGCGGTACGTGGAACCCTATTTTTAGGAGGTATAGGTATAGTTCTTTTTCTTTTTGAAGTAGGAATTATATCAAAACTTTGGTTTTCTAAAAGTGGAAAAGCTTGGTTTTCTGAGATAAAGGAATAATGCTTGAAAAATAGTAAAAAGTATCAAAAGTAGCCTAAAAAGATTGGCATAACATTACAATTTGTCATTCTGAGGAGTTTACGACGTGAGAATCTAAAACTGACTTAGTTTTTATTTATAAGATAGATTATAGAAAGGTTGTTTCTAAAATTGGAGACAGCTTTTTTGTTTTCTAAAAAAGAAAGTCAAAAACTTAAATTTATTTTCTAAGGGAAGAAATGAAATTTTATGTTTTTGACTTCTTTTAATAACATAATTTTCTATTAAAAAATTAGGCATTTGGTAAATTTATTTTTTAAAAGAAAAAACTAATTTGGAAATCTCCTATATAGTAAGAGATTCATTATTTATAGCCCGTTTGGCCAATGCTAGTTTAACTAGCGGTATTCTAAAAGGTGAGCAAGACAGATAATTTATTCCAAGTTTCATATATAAGTCCAATGCTTCTGGGTCTCCTGCCTGTTCCCCACATATACCAAGTTTTATATTTTTATTAGTTGTTCTACCTAAAAGTGCAGTCATTTCTATTAGCTTACCTACACCCTTTTTATCAAGTGTAGAAAAAGGATTTGAATTAAAAATATCATTATTCATATAATCAAATAAAAATTTATTTGAGTCATCTCTTGAAAATCCAAAAGTCATTTGAGTCAGATCATTAGTTCCAAAGCTGAAAAAATCTGCAGATTCTGCTATTTCATCTGCTAATAGAGCAGCTCTAGGGATTTCAATCATAGTACCAATGTGATACTTCACAATCTCATTTTTTTCTTCAAAGACCAGATTTATCTCTTCAATTAAGTGTTTTTTTACAAAATCCAATTCTTGTTTATCACAAACTAATGGCACCATAATTTCAGGACTGATATTTATTCCTTTTTCTTTTACACTAATAGCAGCTTCAATAATTGCTCTAACCTGCATCTTATAAATTTCAGGAAAAGTAACTGCCAGTCTGCATCCTCTATGTCCAAGCATAGGATTACTTTCTTTTAGATTTTCTATTCTATAATGGATATCTCCTTCTGTAATTCCCATTGAGGCTGCTAAACTATTTATTTCTTTTTCAGTCTTTGGAAGGAATTCATGTAATGGAGGATCAAGTAATCTTATATTTACAGGTTTATTATTCATTAACTCAAATATAGCCTTAAAATCATCTCTTTGAAATTCTAATAATTCATTTAAATACTGAATTCTTTCTTCTTCTGAGTTGGCTAGTATCATACTTCTAACAATGGGTATTCGAACTTTATTAAAAAACATATGCTCTGTTCTACATAATCCAATACCATCAGTATTAAATTGATTAGCATGTGCAACATCAATAGGAGTATCAGCATTGGCTCTAACACCTATTTCTTTATACTCATCAAGCCATTGTAAAAAAAGTTTAAAATTTTCATTTGTATCTAGTTTCACTTTTGGTATTTCTCCAAGATATATATTTCCTGTAGATCCATCAATAGAGATATAATCTCCTTCTTTTATGACATTATTATTAATAGTAATAGATTTATCTGCTTTGTTAAAAATAATACTTTCGCATCCAGTAATACAACATTTTCCAATTCCTCTTGCAACAACAGCTGCATGAGAGGTCATTCCACCTTTTGAAGTAAGAATACCTTCTGAATAAATCATTCCTTCTATATCTTCTGGAGAAGTTTCTTCTCTAACAAGAACTACTTTTTCACCTTTGCCTTTGGCAATAGTTACATCTGCTGGATCAAAGTACACTTTTCCAGAAGCAGCCCCAGGTGAAGCGGCAAGACCTTTACCTATAACTTTTGATTTTTTTAAATAAGTTTCATCAAAAACAGGATGAAGTAGATTTTCTAAATCTTTACTATTTATTCTTTTTATTGCCTCTGCTTTATCAATAACTTTTTCTTCTACTAAATTACAAACTGTATTAATGGCAGCAAGAGGAGCTCTTTTAGCACTTCTTACCTGTAAAAAATATAGTTTTCCATTTTCAATTGTAAATTCTATATCTTGTATATCTTTAAAATATTCCTCTAGTTTTTTAGAAATATTAGATAATTCTTCATATATGTTAGGAAATCCTCTTTTTAGCTCAGAAATTTCGGCAGGAGTTCTAGTACCAGCTACTACATCTTCTCCTTGAGCATTTATAAGATACTCACCAAAAAGTTCATCATTACCATTTATAGGATTCCTAGTGAATAGAACACCTGTACCTGATGTTTCACCCATATTTCCAAATACCATGGCTTGTATGTTTACAGCAGTTCCAATATCATGAGAAATATTATGTAAATTTCTATATGTGACTGCTCTTGGATTGTCCCAAGATCTAAATACAGCTTCAACTGCCAGAAACAACTGTCTTATAGAATCTTCTGGAAAGTCTGATTTTTGGAAGTTAAAGTATATTTTTTTATATTTATCAATTAATAATTTTAAGTCTGAAACAGTTAACTCTGAATCAGTTTTATAATTTTTATCAGTTTTTACCTTATCTAGTAATCTTTCAAATTCAATTCTTGGTATATCTGCTACTACATTTGAAAACATTTCAATAAATCTTCTATAGCTATCATATGCAAATCTCTCATTACTTGTAAATTGTGCTAAAAGTTTTACAGAAGAATCATTAAGTCCGAGATTTAATATTGTATCCATCATTCCAGGCATAGAGTTAGGAGCACCTGAACGTACTGATAGTAGTAAAGGCTGTAAGTTTCTATTTCCAAAAAAAGACTTGTTAGCTTTTAGTTCTAATAACTTTAAATTAGACATGGCTGATTCTTTTAATTCCATCCATAAAGAATTATCTTCTAAATACTTTCTACATGCTTTAGTACTAATAGTAAAACCAGGTGGAACATTTAGTCCCAGTGAAGTCATTTCAGCTAAATTAGCGCCCTTACCTCCTAAAATATCTTTCATATCCTTATTTCCTTCATTAAATTGATAAATAAATTTCATAATTCATGACCTCCTAATTTTCTTTATTTAAATAACTTAGTATCACATCACCAGTTTCTTCAATGGCCTTATTTGAAACATCAATAATAGGGCATCCTATTTTTCTGATAACTTCATTGGCATACTCTATTTCTTCCAGTATAGCCTCTTTATCTGAGTAAGAAGACTGAGATGTAAAACCTAAAGTTTTTAATCTTTCACGACGTATAGCATGTACTTTATCAAGAGATATAGTAAGTCCAAATATTCTATTCGGAGCTGCTTTTATAAGTTCTTTAGGAATTGGTACATTTGGTACAATAGGGAAATTAGCTACTTTATAGTTTTTATTTGCAAGATATAAGCTAAGAGGAGTCTTACTGGTTCTTGATATTCCCAATAGTATAATATCAGCTAATAAAAATCCCCTAGGATCTTTTCCATCATCATACTTTACAGCAAATTCTATAGCTTCTATTCTGCTAAAATAGCTTAAGTTTAATTTTCTAAGTATTCCAGGTTCTCTTTTTGGAGATAAATTTAATGTTTCTGAAATAGAGTTCAAAGCTTCTGACAGTAGATCAATATTTTTTATCTCATAATTCTTGGAAAACTCTTTTATATAATTAACTAATTCTATTTCTACTAATGTGTAAAATAAAATAGACTTGTGTTCTTTACTTTCCTGTAAAATATGTTTTAATTCATCTAAAGTACTAACAAAAGAAAACTTTTTTATCTCATAATTAGTATAGTTAAATTGACATAAAGCTGCTTTT
>JAGOZX010000005.1 GCA_018058425.1 Sebaldella sp. | reverse complement strand
GCATTAAATCTCCATTTGCATCTAAATTAACATTTGCTGTAGTGAACATGACTTTATCAAAATTAATGAAGCCTGTATTATTAAGGTATATTCCCTGAGGCGAGCTAAAGATGACATCTGTTTTACCATTACTCATTACCTCTAAATAATGTTCTATCTCTGTTCTTGAGCTTCCATTTACTTTGTTCAGTATTAATTTAGCTGCTTGTTCACGACTTAAGTTTGGATTGGCTGCCATTAGGCCAGCTAGATAGCTCCGCCCTACTCCTTCAGAAAAATTATTAAAAACTATTCCGTTTTTTGTTTTAAATTCATTAAACTGGTTGACGGAAATACCCTTATCATTTGGTGTGTTTATATTAATAATTGTTGCAGCTCCATTTTGTGACTGGTCAATTGTAGTATTTTGCCTTGCGTTCGAATCAAGCCTTACTTCTCCTAAGACCAGACTATTTATCATCAAAATCAGAAATCCTAGGGCAAGATTTCTCCTCACTATTCTTCTTATGCTATTTTCCTTCATATTTCCTCCCAATTATTATTTATTCATTTTGTTATTTTTAACAAAAAAAATAGAAAACTTAAAAGTTTCATCCTAGTTGTTTATCAATTCGTTTCTTTTGATTAAAAGATCTTTTGATTATACTCTATAATATTACTTTTTAGATTTCTATTTCATGTATTTTCTATTCTTTGTTTACTCTTAGAATAATATCAGAATTTATTAAAATTGTAAAGTATTTTCTATTTATTTAGGCATAAAAAAAGAACCTGAAATCACTCAGGTCCTTCATCTTTCAATTTCTCCAATATATCTTGTATCTTACTGAGCATCTTCACCCCCATTATTGTAAGATTCTCTAATATTGATATTCCTTCTATTCTTATTACATAATAAAGCATTATTTGTTTTTTCTCAAGTTTTTTATATAATGAAAAATTACAAAATCTTCTCATTTTTTCAAATACTTATGCTAAGAAAAATTATAATTTCACAAATACATAAGCCTTTCTATAAAATAAATTTAGATTTATTATATTTTTAATTTATACCAAGTATTTCTAAATCGGTAGAGTTATAAAAATCTTACTCCTTAATAAGTATTATTTAGATAATAACTATTTCCAAAGGACTTTAGCATTATTCCTTTCAATTTTGGATTTATTAAGATCATTCTCTGCTTATAAAAAATTACACTTATTGGTACATCTTCTCCAAGGATTTTCTCTGCTTGTATCATTGCTTCTATCCTTGTTTTTTGTTCAGGACTAGTTTGTCCTATTTTTATTAATTTATCATATTTAGGATTTGAATATGAAATATGGTTATTTCCACCATCCGTTACCCATAATTCCATATAACTCAGTGCATCGCTGTAATCTGCGCTCCATCCTGCTAATATTATGTCAAAATCTTTTTGTATCATTCTTGATAATCTTCCTTTAAATGATAATGATTGATCATCTAGTTCTAGTCCTAATTCTTTTCTTATTTTTTCTTGTACATATTGAATTATTTTCTTATTATTTCCTGCATCATTAAATATTATAGAAACTTTTGGTGCCTTATCCATACCTAATTCTTTCAATCCTTCTGCAAATAATTTTCTTGCTTCTTCAGGATTATAGTGTGGGAAAGTATCTCCTGCTTCTTCTCTGAAAGTTTTATTTGTTCCTTTTATATATGACGGAACATAGCCATAAGCTGGTTTCCCCACATCTTGTAATACCAAGCTTAATTCTTCTTTATCTACTGCTAAAGTTAAAGCCTGTCTAATCTTCTTATTACTTAAAAAATTATTTTTGAGATTATACTCTAAATACCATATTGAACCATCTTCATAGTAATTTAAATTTTTATTTTTTTTTACTTCTGTATAATCATCATAATCAATTTCAGAAATATCTAGCTCCCCTTTTTCAAAGCTTGACAATACTGATGGATAGTGTATCGATTTTATTTTTATTTTTTCAATTTTTATTGATTTTTCAGCCCAATAATTTTTGTTTTTTATTAGTTCTAGATCACCTTCATTACTCCACTCAATCAACTTATAAGGTCCATTTGAAATTATATTTTCAACATTCATTCCATATTTTTCTTTATGGATATTATAAAACTTTTCATTTAATGGAGTTGTTATAGGTTGGCTAAGAAATGAATCAAAGTATTCTGTGGGGGTCTCAAGTGTCACTTCTAAAGTTTTAGAGTCAATGACTTTTACACCCACATCTTCTTTCTTTCCTTTTCCTTTATTTAAATTTCTAGCACCTTTAATTGGGTATAACAGCCATTGACGATATGGTTCTTTATTTTCAAGTGCTCTCAACCATGCAAACTTAAAATCATTTGCTGTCACAGGATCACCGTTCTCCCACTTAGCATCTCTTAAATGAAAGGTCCATACTAATCCGTCATCACGTACTTCCCAAGCCTCAGCTATTCCTGGAATTGAGTTCCCTGTCTCATCTTGTCTCGTCAAACCTTCTATTAAAAATTCACTTATTTTCTCTTCTGTATCCTCATCTAAAAATTGATAATCAAATTTATTAGGACTATTTGAAAAATTAACAGTTATTTCATTATTAATTCCAAATATTAAATTTGTTAAAATAACAAATAAGTATAAATATCTTCCTGCCATACTTTCTCCCTCTTTGGATTACTTTTTATCTTTTATTTTAACAAATAATATATTCGCACTCAAGTTTTTTTAAAATATTGTTTGCTTTCTAAGGATTTTTAAAGGATACAATGTTATAATTCATTCAGAAAATTATTATCCTGAGGTGAATTAATGAAAAAAATCCTAAATTTTCTATTTTTAATTTTTATTTTTATATTTGGTTACGGCTTATTCTTATATTTGCAACCAGAAATTCAAGTTCCTAAATTTCTTGTACAAATGTCTGTAAAAAAGAAATTTCCAATAGAAAAGAATTATGTTGTTGGTAAAATAAAACTTAGCAACCCTAAAACTTCTATTATAGATGATAAATTAATTATAGAAACTAATTATTCCAATGAAGCTGTTGGTGATAACATAAAAGGTACTATGAAATTTGAAACAAGTGTAAAATATGATTCTATTGATTCTAAACTTTATTTAGATGATTTCAAGCTAATTGATGTCACTAAAGACGGTGAAAATATCGATTTGAATAAACACCCTATCATAAGAACTGCACTAAATGCATCATTTAAAAAATTAGAAAAAGATTCTATTTTAGAACTTAAAAACTTTT
This sequence comes from Sebaldella sp., assembly GCA_018058425.1. Lineage (GTDB taxonomy): Bacteria > Fusobacteriota > Fusobacteriia > Fusobacteriales > Leptotrichiaceae > Sebaldella. The sequence continues at coordinate 63,523 of JAGOZX010000005.1, read as the reverse complement.
CTTTTGTTGAAGATATAAAAATTGATAAAGGTAAATTTATAGTTTATAAATAAATTTTTTATTAGACTCTGTATAGAGTCTTTTTTTATATCTATATTTTTTCTAAGTTCTTATTTATTATTTCACTATGCTTGCTCATTTTTAATAGTACAAATACATAATAAATTTAACTTTCGCCAGTAAGGCTAGCCAAATCATGCATCCATCTTTTTGATCTATATCTCCAAAATCCTAGTACAAACTTTAATACTTCTTCTAAATTTGCCAGTGCCACTACTTGATATATAGGTAACTTCCACACAACTGTTCCTAAAAAAGCTATTGGTACAGCATAAAATATTAATAAAACTGTATCTAATAAAAATGCTACCTTTGTATCTCCTCCAGCTCTTAGAATACCTATTAAAATTGTCCAATTTAACGTTTTAAAAAACACTGCTATTCCTAAAATTCTTATTATTGACACAGTCATTTCTATAACTTCTGGTTTTAAAGTATAAAATACAAGAACAGGTCTTGCTATAAGCTCCAAAAAGATAGCTGAAATAAAGGCGAAAACAAAGGCTATTTTCATTATTTTCTTTGCCATTGCTATTGCTTCTTTATGTCTGCCTGCACCGATTGCCTGACCTATAATTACACTTGCCGCATTAGCAATCCCCATAAATACAACTGTTGAGAAATTTAATAATATCTCTCCAATTTGGACACTTGCTGCAGGATTTGTTCCCGCTTTAGCATAAGCCACAGTTAACGCTGCTGTACCACATACCCAAATTATTTCTGTTAACAGTACTGGAATTGAAATTCTTGTCATTGACATTAATATCTCTTTTGATAAGCCAAAATAACTTTTGAGTTTTCCCTTTAAATAATAACCATTTTTCCAAATCAGCCATATATATAAACTCACTTCTATTATTCTTGCAATTGTAGTTGCTAATGCTGAACCTCTAACTCCCATAATTGGAAAACCAAGTTTCCCATTTATTAGTATATAATTCAGTATTATATTTATTAACACTGCTGCGAAAGATATAATTAATGGCTCCATAGTTTTCCCCATAGAACGAATGGCCATAATAACAGCGAGTGAAACCGCCGTCATTGGAAATGAGATAGCTATTATTTTTAGATATGAAGCTCCTATATTTATTACTTCTTGATCATTTGAAAAAATGCCTATGACCCATTCTGGAAAAAAGAATCCTGCAATTGTAAAAATAGTAAAAAAGAAAATTGCCAGCAACATCATAACAGCAAATATTTTTTTTAATATATCATAGTTCTTTTTCCCATAAAATTGTGCCATGAATATTGAACCACCGCTAAAAGCACCAAATAAAGTTATATTAAACACCATATAATACTTATTAGCAAAGCCAACAGAAGCTATAGAAGATTCTCCTAACTTCCCTATCATTAAATTATCTGCAAGATTTAAGGATACATTTAAAAATTGCTGTAATACCAAAGGAATTGCTAATTTAGCATAAATTCTGTAAAAATTTTCATTTTTCATATATTACCTTCTTTTCTTCTATATCTGCACTATATTCTTCTTAAATAAATCTTTCTGTTTGAAATATTCTCATAATAAAAAAATAACTAAAAAGACATAACTATCACAGTTAACATTTTTTAGTTAGCTTTTTATTAGGCTTGAATTTTATTTTTAATAAAAAAATCCAACCTGCCGTCTCAAATAAATTTTTGGTCGCCTGAAGTTCAGGTGGTAGCTATTTATACATACAATACAGGATCCGTTATCATCTCAAGTGTATGATCGTGATTTTTCTATAAGATATATACAGCGATAGCCCCGTTATGACAATGTTAGAACAAAAATTATGATTTTGATAACAAACAGGTCAGAAATAAATTTAACTTTTATCTTTTATATTTTTATCATATAAACTTTTTATTAACAGTTCCTCTTCCAACTGCTTTTTATCCACACCAGCTGGAGATTCCATCATTAAGTCCTGCCCTTTATTAGTTTTAGGAAAAGGCATTACTTCTTTTATAGACTCTTCTTTTAACATAGCCATAAGCCATCTGTCAAAACCAAATGCTATTCCTCCGTGTGGTGGTACTCCATATTTTAAGGCATTTAAGAAAAATCCAAACTTGTCAGTAGCTTCTTCTAATGATAACCCTAACTTTTCGAAGATTTTATCTTGAAGTACAGAATCATGTATTCTTATACTTCCTCCTCCTATTTCGTAACCATTCATAACCATATCATAACTCAAAGTACGAATTTTTTCAAGGTCTTCTTCTAAAAATTTTACATCTTCTTCTTTTATTGCTGTAAATGGATGATGAGTAGACTTATATCTTTCATCCTCTTCACTCCACTCAAACATTGGGAAATCAATGACCCATAAGAAATTATCTTTTTCTTTATCTATAAACCCTAATTCATCACCAACTCTTAATCTCAATGCTCCTAATGAATTATTTACTATATCTTTATTATCTGCAATTATAAGCGCTGTACTATTATTTTTTAATTCTAACTTTTCTACTATGCTATTTAGTTCTTCTTCAGTAAAAAATTTTGCAATTGGTGAAGAAATTTCTCCATTTTCATCTCTTTTTATGTTTGCCATTCCCTTAGCTTTAAAATATGTTTTCGCATACTCTTCTAAATCACCGGCATATTTTCTAGTGAATTTCTCATTATTATCTGGTATTACTATTGCTTTTATAAGACCGCCATTAGCAGCAACTGCTGAAAATGCTTTAAATCCAGAATTTTTAACTTGTTCTGTAATATCAATTAGTTCTAATCCAAATCTAGTATCTGGCTTATCAGACCCATATCTATTTACAGCTTCATAATAATCCATTCTAGGGAAATCATAATCTGCTTTTTTACCTGTTACTTTTTCAAATACTACCTTTGCCATTGCTTCCATTTCTCTTAATATATCTTCTTGTGTAACAAATGACATTTCAATATCTAGTTGTGTAAATTCAGGCTGTCTATCTGCTCTTAGATCTTCATCTCTAAAACATTTTGCCAGCTGAAAATATTTGTCTACTCCTGCTACCATAAGTATTTGCTTAAATAACTGTGGTGACTGAGGCAGGGCATAAAAGTCTCCTTTATTTGTTCTGCTAGGAACTATAAAGTCTCTTGCACCTTCTGGAGTTGCCTTTGCTAATATAGGTGTATCTATATCTAAAAATCCTCTTGTTCCTAGATATTCTCTAATTGCATTTGTCATTAAGTGTCTTTTTTTCAGATTATTTAACATCTTACTTCTTCTCAAATCTAAATATCTATATTTTAATCTCATATCTTCACTTAAATTTGTGATATTATCATTTATTTCAAATGGCAGTGGTAAAGATCTGCTTAATATTTCCATAGTTTCAGGTAATACTTCTATTTCCCCTGTTGGAATATCTTTATTCTTACTACTTCTCTCATTTACCATTCCAGATACTCTTATAACATCTTCATTATTTAATGATTTTACCATTTCCAAAATATCTTTTGGAGAATTTTCTTTATCTATTATTACTTGTGTGATACCTTCTCTATCTCTTAAAATTACAAATAAGAAGTTACTTAAGTCTCTTACTCTAGAAACCCATCCTGATAAAGTAACTTTTTCTCCAACATTATTTATTCTTAATTCTCCTAAATTATGCGTTCTATACATCCTCATTTACCCTTTCTATGACTTTATCTATATCTAATTTTTCTTGATTTCCTGTTTCAAAATTCTTTAAAACTAATTTTTTCTCTTGTCTTTCTTCTTCTCCTATAATTATAACATATTTTGAGTCTAATTTTCCTGCTTTTTTCATTTGAGCCTTGAAACTTTTTGTTTCATATTCAAAAGCCACTTTTATATCACTTTCTCTTAATTTACTTATTACTTCTAAGGCATAGTCTTTCGTTTCTTCAAAATATGTTACATAAACTGCTTTGCTCTCTTTTTTTATATTATTCTCATCTAATAAAAGTGCGATTCTTTCCATACCAGCTGCAAAACCTATTCCCGGTACATCTACATCGCCTAAAATAGTCAATAGTTTATCATATCTTCCACCAGCTAATACTGTAGACTGTGCTCCCAAATTCTCTGACTTTATTTCAAATACAGTATCAGAATAATAATCAAGTCCTCTAACTAACCTATGATTTTCTACATAGTTAACATTTAATTTATCTAAATATGCCTTTGTTTCTTCATAATATTTTTTACTTTCTTCATCTAAATAATCTATTAATAAAGGTGCATCCTTATACTGCTCTTGACAAGATTCTGATTTACAATCTAGAACTCTTAATGGATTTTTAGTATATCTAGTTTTACAATTATGACAAAGTTTATCTAATTTTGATTCTATAAACTTTCTCAAATCATCTGTATATCTTTTTCTTGATTCTGTATTTCCTAAACTATTAATTTCAACTATAAGATTTTCAATCCCTGTTTTTTCTAAAAATTCACAACCCATTTTTATGATCTCAGCATCTATTAGTGGATTTCTTATTCCAAATGTTTCTGTTCCAACTTGATGAAACTCTCTATATCTTCCTTTTTGCGGAGCTTCATATCTGTACATTGGTCCAAAATAAAACCATTTTACTACTGGGTCTGATTTATGCAGCCCTGATTGTAAGTATGCTCTTACGATTCCAGCTGTTCCCTCTGGTCTTAAAGTTATACTTCTATCTCCTTTATCCAAAAAGGTATACATCTCTTTAGACACCACATCAGTTTCTTCTCCCACTCCTCTTTCAAAAAGTTCTGTTGCCTCAACAACTGGAGTTATTATTTTTTCAAAACCATATTTTGAAAAAACATTTTTTGCACTATCTATAATGTAATCATATTTTTTTACATCATCTGAAAATCTATCTTTCATTCCTTTTAATATTTGTATCATATCTTTCTCCTAACTGCTTCTCTTAAAATAAATTACTCTAACATTTACACTAGTTTAAGTAATAATATGAAAACTAAAAATAATCCCAAATTTTTTCATATAATCCCCAAAACTACCACCATATAATATCATTATCTATAAATTTTTTCAAAGTATTTATAAATTAAATTTAAAAAACTTTTTTTTATTCACACACACTTCACATATATGGAATACTATGTATATAGGAAAAAGCTGAAAAGCAAAAATTATATGAGGTGATTCAAATGATCAAAAAAAATATTATAAAAGTATCTGCAATGTTAATGGTTTTATCTTCACTATCTCTTGCAGCAACAGTGGAACCACAAGTTACAAGTGTTAATGCTGTAACACAAACAAAAGGTTACTCAGAGGAAAATAAAAAGCTTTATAATCAAATATATTCAAAATATGAAGATAAGTTCAATAAATTAGATGTCAGTCTTTTAGAAAAAAGACAAGATTTAAGAAAAGAACTTAGAGCAGAAAATGTTAACTGGAAAAAGGTAGAAAGTATCACAAAAGATAAGGCTAATTTACAAGCTCAAAAAGAAGTTTTAGGATATCAGTTAAAAGATGAGCTGTCTAAAAATAATCTAAGACCAATGCGTATGTCAGAAAAAAGACATGATTTCAAAAATGGGCCAAATAGACCTATGAACCCAAATGAAAGAGGTTTTGCACCTAAAAAATAGTTATAATATTAAGTTTCATATTATAAAAATCCAAAAATATTTTGGAGAAATAAAACTTCTATTACAAAAATAGAGTTCTATTTCTCCCTTTATTATATTCTAAGATTAAGTATAAAAAATTTTACATAAATTAGATAAAATGGTAAAATTGAGTAAAGCTTTTTGTTTTAAGTTCTCACAAGGAGGATCGTTATGAAAATATTAGTTGTTGAAGATGAAGAAAGAATTCGTAAAGTTATCAAATCATTCCTAGAAAAAAAAGGATACGATGTTAAAGAAGCCGCTGACGGCGATGAAGGTCTTGATATTTTTTATGAATGGAATCCAGATTTAATTCTACTGGATGTTATGATGCCTAAAAAAGACGGGTATGAGGTATGCAAGGCGGTTAGAGAAGAAAAATCTACCCCTATTTTAATGTTAACTGCAAAAACTCAGGAAGAAGATGAAATAAGAGGATTAGAACTTGGTGCTGATGACTATATTAGAAAACCTTTCAGCTTAAGAATACTTGAACTCAGGGTAAAAAATCTACTAGGTGATGAAATTTTATCTATAGAAAATTTTAAGTTTTTTAAAAATGAAAAAAATGTCTATTTAAATAGTGTGGCTCTTGATCTTCCACCAAAAGAATACGATCTTTTATACTATCTTGCTAAAAATCAAAATAAAATTTTTTCACGTGAACAAATTTTAAATAATGTCTGGGATTTATTATGTGAAAGTGACCCTAGAACTGTTGACACACATGTTAAAAACCTCAGAAAGAAAATTGGACATGAGTATATCACTACAGTGAAAGGATTTGGGTATAAATTTGAGGTGAAAAAATGAAAATAGTCTATAAAATTTTCTTTTTTACTATGTTATTGATTATTTTCACTATAACTTTTGGAATTTTTTCTAATAAACTATTTCTAAATGAATATTACCTAAAAAATAAACAAAAAGATCTAATTTCAATTGCTGAAACTTTAGATACCAAAAAATTAGCCCCAGTAGAAAGAAAAAGTATTGAGCTAAATGATGAAATTTCTTATAATTTTATTCCTAGAAGGCTTTTAGATAATTCCTCAAATAGAACTCTAAAAAGGGCCTTTACTTATAAAAACTATGAGTTTGAGATACTTAAATTTCGTCGTGGACCATCTATGTTAAAACTTGTGGTAAGGAAAACTCCAGAAGGACAGTATGCACTACTAACTACTTTAGACCAAGTACAAAAAGCTGTTGAAATCTCCAACAAATTCTATATATATGTAGGAATAATTTCTCTCATTATCTCAATCCCTTTTGTAATGATCTTTTCAAAGTATCTATCTACGAAAATTTCACTTATAAATAATAATATTAAAGAAATTATAGGGCTTAATTTTTCAAAAAAATTAGATTTACAGTCTAGAGATGAATTTGGTGAAACTGCTAATAATCTGAATCTATTATCACAAACTTTGGAAAATAATCTTCAAAATCTAAAAAACATGAATAATCAGCTTCAAATAGATATTGATTTTGAGAGAAAAAAAGAACAATATACTAGAAATTTTATAACAGCTATCACACATGAACTAAAAACTCCAATTACAATAATGAATACTCACGCTGAATATATTGCTGGAGGATACACTGATGGTAAGGAAGACCTACAAGAATATGCAAATGAAATAATGAATGAAGGGCAGCATATGTCTGGTTTAATTGATAAATTACTTACTTTACTAAAAAGTTCTTCTCTATTAGATACTGTTAAATTTGAAGATTTTGATTTAAAAACTTTTGTTGATTCTATAGTTTCTAGATATAATGTAGATCTTGAAGAAAAAAAAGTATCATTAATTATTGATATAAAAAAACCTTCTATAGTTAATTCAAATAAGTCTCTTTTAAAGCAAGTTTTTGATAATCTTATAAGTAATGCTGTTTCATTTGTTCCAAGTGACGGAACTGGTGAAATAAAAATTATTTCGTATAATAAAAATGATTTTATTACAATTGAAATAATAAATAACGGCCCTACTATTCCAGAAAATCTTATCGATAAAGTCTGGGATCCATTTTTTAAAGAAGAGGCTTCCAGAAATAGAAAATATGGAGGTACTGGTCTTGGTCTGGCAATTGTGAAAGGGGTCTTAGAAAGACTCGGTGGAAGCTGTGGAGTAGTTAACCTGGAAAACGGAGTTAAATTCTGGTTTGATATAAAAAAAGTATAAACTAAAGTAATATAAAAACTAAATATTTTATGAAGGGAATGATATTAATGCCTAAAATGACACCATATTTTTTATTTAATGGTAATTGTAAGGAAGTACTAGAATTTTATTCGAAAGTTTTTGAAACGGAGGCTTTTATTGAAACATATGGAGATGCACCTGCTAATCCTGACTCTCCTATTTCTGAGAATATAAAAAATCTTGTTTCTCACGCTGAACTTAAACTTGATGGTGAAATAATGATGTTTGGAGATGTTTTACCAAACTCTCCTGTTTTAATGGGAAATAATCTAGCTACAGCATTTCGATCAAATGATGTTAATAAAATTAAAAAAGTTTATAATGCATTAAGTGAAAATGCTGTTATAAAAATGAGTTTACAGGAAACTCCTTGGAGTATCTGCTACGGAGCATTAACTGATAAATTTGGAATGTCATGGTTTTTTAACTATGATAAGAGTTTAAATTCTTAAGATTCTATAATTTTAAGAAAAAAAGTAGGAAAGGTTTATACAAATGAATCAAATAGATAAAATTTCAAATATAATTCAAAAAAATTTTATTTCAAAAATTTCTTTTTTTTCAAAATATCTTATTACTACAAAAGTATTAGAAACAAAGCACTTTGCTAGAATAGATGCTTCTATACCCTCAAATACATTTAATATAGCTGTAATTAAAAAACAAAATACAGAAAATATAAAAAGTATTTTAGCTCAAACTGCTGATTATTTTAATAATAAGTTATTCCCTGCTGCTTTATGGTTTTGGGAAATGCCAAATTATGAAATAGAAGAAGAAATGAAAAATAGGAAATTTGTTATTACAGAGCAGGAATTGGGAATGTATCTGCCCATTGATAAAATAAATACTGATGATATACAAATAGAAAATTTTCTTATTAAAGAAGTCTCATCTAGAATTGAAATGAATGATTTTTCTGAAATTCTTTCTTCTATATTTGGAAATTCTAAAGAGTCTTTTTATGTAAAAGAATACTATAAATTAATTACTCAAAATGACCTTTATAAAAATTCCAGTATTAAGTATTATATTGGATACTATAATGGAAATGCTGTCTCTACTGGATGCCTCTATTTTACAGAAGAAAGTATTGGAATTTATGATATCTCTACAAGTCTCCATTTTAGAAAACAAGGATTTGGAACAGCAATGTTTAACTACCTACTTTCTAAAATAAAAAATGATAAAAGAGAATATTGTATTTTACAAGCTTCCGAAGATGGTGTAAAAATGTATAAAAACTTTGGATTTAAAGAAGTTATTAAAATTAATATATATGAAAATAATATCTTATAATTATTTTAAGGGGTGTTATTGCAAAATGAATAAATTCATTTCGTAATAATGCTCTTTTTTTATTTCCCTCTTAAACATTAAACCTGTTAATTACTCACTAAAAATTTTATTAAATATTTTTTTATGATATTTTTTGAACTATATATTTATTATATTTTATAGGTATTTTATTAAAATAAAAATTCAATTTACAAAAAAAATATTTTTTTTAATTGACTTTCGTTTATTTCGAGGTAAACTTTATCACAGTGAATGAAATTTATTTTATTCTAAATATGAGAAGATGAACTAATTATAAAATATTGTATGAAAGTTTAAGGAGGATTTTTCAAATGAAAAAAAAATTATCACATGAAAAAAAACTATCAATCATAAGAAGCAATGGCGGTACTCAAAAAGATATACTTAATATTTTACTTGAACTTCAAAATGCTATTCCAGAAGGTTATATCGATAGAGAAACAGCAGCATTGGTGGGGCAGGAATTAGAACTCCCTGAATCAAAAGTATATGAAGTAGCTACCTTTTATTCAATGTTAAAGACAAAACCACAAGCAAAAAATGTCTTTAAAATATGTAATAGTTCTCCATGTCATTTTTCTAAATCAGATACTATAAAATCTTTTTTAGAAGAAGAGCTTAATATAAAAATTGGAGAAACTACAGAAGATCATATGTTTTCTTTTCATTACATTCCTTGTGTTGGTGCATGTGATATTGGACCAATTATAAAACTTAAAGACACTGTTTATGGCAATTTAGATAAAGACAAAATAAAACAAATCATAAATAATTTAAAAAATGAAAAATCAGAACAACTATTATAAAAATATCTATATGAAAGGAGATGAAAGAATGTCTGATAACAACGAACAATTCTTACTTAAAAGAATTAATAAAATGAAGAATCCTGTTTCTATAACTGAATTTATAGCACTTGACGGATTTTCAGCTATAAAAAAAGCTGTTAAAATGCCTAAAGAGGACATCTTAAATGAAATAATAGAAGCAAACTTAAGAGGCAGAGGTGGTGCTGCTTATCCCGCTGGAAGAAAATGGAAACAGCTGTATGAAATCAATGAGTCACCTAAGTATATTGTTTGTAATGCTGATGAAGGAGAGCCAGGAACCTTTAAAGATAAAGTTTTACTTAGTAAGGACCCATTTAGTGTAATAGAAGGAATGCTTATTGCAGGATATTTATTTGGTTCTGAAAATGGATTCATATATATTAGAGGAGAATATAGAGATATTCAAAAAACTTTTCAAAATGCCATAAATGAAGCTGTCAAAGCTGGATTTTTAGGTAATAATATACTAGGAATAGAAGGGTTTAATTATACAATTACCATTGTTTCAGGTAGTGGAGCTTACGTTTGCGGTGAAAATTCTGCTCTACTAAACTCAATAGAAGGAAAAGCAGGAAGACCAAGAGTTAAGCCGCCACATTTAGCAGAAGTAGGATTATATTTAAAGCCTACATTAGTAAATAATGTAGAAACTTTTGCTTGTATTCCACTTGTTATAAATCTAGGAGGAACTAAATTTTTAGAATTAGGAACTATAGACGGCGGTGGAACTAAACTAATTTCATTATCTGGACATTCTAAAAACCGTGGTGTCTATGAAGTTAAACTAGGTACTCCTTTACATGACATATTGTATTCAGAAGAGTATGGTGGTGGGACATCTACTGGAAATCCAATAAAATTTTGTCATTTAGGCGGGCAATCAGGTCCTATTGGATATATAGATCAGTTAAATGAGCGCTTATACAGCTATGAAGATCTGTGGAACAATGATTTAGCTGTTGGTTCTGGCGCAATTGTTGTGATGGATGATACTGTGAGTACTATTGAATATTTAAAAAGTGTAATGGAATTCTTTGTTCATGAATCTTGTGGTAAATGTACTCCATGTAGATTAGGAACTACAAGACTTTTAGAACTTTTAAATAATTTTTCCAAAAAAAATGTAAAAGAAACTGATATTGATCAATTAGAAACTTTAGTAAATCATATCACAGATCTATCTGCTTGTGGTTTAGGGCAATCTGTTGGAGTTGCGATAAAATCTAGTTTAAAATATAGCAGACAAGAATTTGAAGAATGTATAAAATAATTTAAATTAAAATTTCAGGAGGAAGAATAATGTTAAATAAAGAGAATGAAAATATTAGTTTAGAAATTAATGGCATTCCATATCAGGTTCCCAGTGAAATGACAATACTAGAAGCCAGCAGAAAAATAGGAATTGATATACCTACATTATGCCACTTAAAAGAATTAACACCAGATGGTTCTTGCCGTATGTGTGTAGTTGAGATAGAAGGTGGACGTAAAGGCGGACTTGCCACTGCATGTACTGAACATTGTAAAGAAGGAATGAAGATAAGTACACATTCAGATAGAGTTATGGAGTCTAGAAAATTTATTTTAGATCTTCTTCTAAGTAACCACACTCTAAATTGTTTTAGTTGTGGAAAAAATGGTTCGTGTGAGCTGCAAAAACATTCATTAGAATATGGTATAGAGAAAACAAGCTATATGAGAGGAAAACGAATAAAAGGAAATCAGAAAGATACATCAAATCCATTTTTTGAATTTAACCCTGAGCTATGTATTATGTGTAGAAGATGTACAAGAGTCTGTGAAAAGCTTCAAGGGAGAAACGTAATAAGTATTGAAAATAGAAGTTTTGATACTAAAATATCTCCAAGCTACGGACTACCATGGAAAGAATCTAATTGTGAATCTTGTGGAAACTGTGTTTCAAATTGCCCAACTGGAGCTCTATCTTCTAAAGATAATAAGAGAAATTATAGAGCATGGGAAGTAGAAAAAGTAAGAACAACTTGTCCTCACTGTGGTGTAGGATGCCAATACGACTTATTAGTAAAAAATAATAAGGTTGTGGGAGTTGATCCTGCCGCTGGACCATCTAATAGCGGACTCCTTTGTGTAAAAGGAAAATTTGGTTCTTATAAATTTATTCATTCTCAAGATAGATTAACGCATCCATTGATAAAAAGAAATGGTAAATTTGAAAAAGCTTCATGGGACGAAGCTTTAAATCTAATCGAGTCTAAATTTAAAGAAATAAAAAAGAATTATGGAGCTGATGCAATAGCTGGTTTTTCTTGTTCTCGTGCACCAAATGAAGATAACTACATGTTTCAAAAGATGATGAGAGCAGCATTTGGTACAAATAATGTGGATAACTGTGCAAGAGTCTGTCACTCTGCTTCTGTTCATGGTTTGGCTATAACACTAGGTTCAGGAGCTATGACAAATCCTATTAAAGATATCACACAAGATGTGGATGTTATTATGCTAATTGGTTCAAATACTACTGAAGCTCATCCAGTTGTCGGGGTTCAAATTCGTCAAGCATTACAAAGAGGAACAAAATTAATCGTAGTGGATCCAAGAAAAATAGATCTAACAAAAGATGCAGATATCCACTTGCAGATAAAACCGGGTACTAATGTTGCTTTTGCTAATGGTATGATGAATATTATAATAAAAGAGGGATTAATGGATAGAGAATTTATTAAATCCAGAACAGAAGGATTTGAAGAAATTCAAAAAATTGTAGAAGACTACACTCCAGAAAAAGTAGCTAAAATATGTCACATAGATGCTGATGACCTAAGAAAAGCAGCTATTATGTACGCAAAAGCTGAAAAGGCACCTATAATTTATTGTCTTGGAGTTACTGAACACTCTACTGGAACTGAGGGTGTAATGAGTATGTCTAATATTGCAATGCTTGTAGGTAAGATTGGTAAGTCTGGTTGTGGAATAAATCCATTACGTGGTCAAAATAATGTACAAGGAGCATGCGATATGGGATGTATGCCTTATGACTTTCCAGGTTATCAGAAAGTTAACAACCCTGAAGTCATTGAAAAATTTGAAAAAGGTTGGGGTGTAGAATTAAGTAGAAACACTGGTTTAATGTCAACTCAAGTAATTCCAGAAGCTCTTGAAGGTAAAATGAAAGGACTATATATATTTGGTGAAGATCCAGTAGTTACAGATCCAAATACTACTCATGTTAAAGATGCTCTTAATAATTTAGAATTTTTAGTTGTTCAAGAATTATTTATGACTGAAACCGCAGAACTTGCAGATGTAGTATTACCAGGTAAAAGCTATGCTGAAAAAGAAGGTACTTTTTCAAATACTGAACGTCGTGTACAAAGAGTCAGAAAAGCTGTGGAATTAGAAGGAGAAATGCGTTTAGATACTGATATATTCTGTGATGTAATGACAAGAATGGGTTATCCTACTGATTATATTAATGCTGCTGATATAATGAAAGAAATTTCATCTTTAGTACCATCATTTGGAGGTATCAGCCATGAACGTTTAGATAATGGAGAAACTTTACAATGGCCGTGTACTGATAAAAATCACAAAGGTACTTATATTATGCATGAAGGAAAGTTTACTAGAGGTTTAGGATTATTTTATCCTACTATTTACAAAAAATCTAAAGAAATGCCTGATGAAGACTATCCACTAATGATGGTAACAGGTCGTATGCTCTACCATTATAATACACGTGCAATGACTGGTAGAACAGAAGGATTAAATGAAATAGTTAACAGTTCTTATATTGAAATAAATGAAGAAAATGCAAATATTATGGGAATAAAAAATGGAGACCGTGTAAAAGTTTCTTCACGTCGTGGAGAATTGGAGACAACAGCTCTTGTAGGAGATAAAGTTGGATTGGATGAAGTTTTTATGACATTTCACTTTCCAGATGGTAATGTAAATAAAGTTACGAACTCTGTTACAGATGATATAGCAAGAATACCAGAATATAAAGTTTGTGCAGTTAAAGTAAATAAAGCTTAATTATCAGAAAGGTTGTTTATAATGAGTATTTTAAAAAAATTTCCAGTAACTAGGTATATAAATGGTGAAGCCATAAAAGACTTTGATTATATTCTATCTGAATACATACTATCAATTTATATTGATCAAAACCTTATAGTAAAATTAATATGCATACCAGAGTATTTAGATGAACTAATTTTAGGATACCTATATTCAGAGTCAATAATATCAGGTGCTAATGAGATAAGTACAATAAAAGTTGATATAGAAAATGGGCGTGCTGATGTGGAACTAACTTCCTATGGGGAAAATGGAAAAAGTATTGTTACAACTGATAGTGGTGATTTTGCAGAAATTCCTTATAAATTTAAAAATCTTAAAAACAATATAAAACTAAAAAATATCGCATGGAAACCAGAAGTGATATTAAAAAATGCAAATTTATTATTAAGCAAGTCTGAACTTTTTAAAAAAACAGGAAATGTACATTCTGTTATGCTTTGTCAGGATGAAAAAGTATTATATTTTTCTGAAGATATAGGAAGATATAATGCTTTTGATAAGTCTATTGGTCAAGCATTAAGAGATAATGTAAATTTAGATAAAACTTGTATTTATACAAGTGGACGTATTCCCAGCAGTATTGCCATGAAGGTAATACGCCTTGGAATACCCATGATTGTGTCACGTTCAGCTCCTACTGACACAACTATAAGAATTGCTAAAGAGCATAATTTAACAGTAATTGGCTTTGCAAAAGGAGAAAAAATGAACTTATATACAGAATAAAAACTGTATATTCTTAATCAAAGTAAAAATTTATAAATAAAGGGGGGAAGTGTGATGATAAAAATAGAAGAAGCTGTAGATTTATTGCTGCAATGTATAAATCCTCAAACTAAAATTATAGAATTAGATATCCTAGAAGCTAATTCTAGTATTATTGCTGACGATATTTATGCTCCATTTCCAGTTCCACCTTTTTCAAAATCAGCTATGGATGGATATGCAATTATTAGTAATGATAGTAATAATGCCAAAAAAGACCACCCAGTGACTTTAGATGTGATCAGAGATATTCTTGTTGATGTAATTCCAAATAATGGCACAGCACTCCGAATAATGACTGGAGATGCTATTCCTAAGGGTTATGATTGTGTTATTAAACAAGAAGATACAGATTATGGTGAAAATCAAGTCCAAATTTATAAAAAAATGAAAAAGTGGGAAAATTATTGTAAAATTGGGGAAGATATAGAAAAAGGGCAGCTTATTATAAGTAAGTATACTAAATTAAATAACTTCCATATAGGAATCCTAGCAAGTTTAGGTATTGCAAAAGTGAATGTATTAAGCCCAATGAAAGTAGGAATTTTAGCTGTGGGGAATGAGATTATAAATCCTGGTTCTCCATTTATAATGGGCAAAATATATAATAGTTGTTCTTATACAATATCAGCATTATTGAAATCAAAAGGTATAGAAGTGGAATTTATGGATACCTGTTTGGACAATGCAAATGATGCTGTACAAAAAATAGAGGAAAAATTAGATAGTATCGATATGCTTATTACTATAGGTTCCATATCTGTGGGAACAGAGGATATAATTCCAGAAACTCTAAGGATTCTTGGCTCAAAACAAATTTTCAAACATGTAAATATGAAGCCCGGAACTCCTGTTTTAGCTAACTTTTATAAAAATAAAATTATTTTAAGTTTGTCAGGAAATCCCTTTGCGGCATTTACAAACTTTCATCTTTTCTTTTGGCCCTTACTTGAAAAGTTTATGTGTAATAAAGAATTAAATCTAAAGAAGACATATGCAGTGGTAAAAGAAGGATATGTAAAAAGTGATAATTTACGTCGTTTTATAAGAGCATATGAAGAAGATGGCTTCGTTTCAATAACAGAAAAAATTAATCACTCTTCTGTATTGTCAAATCTCGTAAATTGTAACTGTTTAATTGATCAAATACCTAATAATGAAATAAATGTAGGTGATAGAGTAAAAATTATATATTTTAAATAAGAAAGAGGTGTGTTTATGAGTTGTTTGAGTCCAGCAGAAATTTTAGATTTCATTTCTAAAAAAGGTGAAGAAAAGCTTCATTATTCTTTTAAAAAACTGTTTACTCTTGGAATAATGGGTGGTGCATATATAGCTTTGGGTTACTTAGCATATATAAGAGTAGTTGGAACTATGCCTTCTCAATGGGGAAGCTTTTCAGGATTTATCGGAGCTGGTATTTTCCCTGTGGGATTAATGGCAGTTACATTTGCAGGAGCTGAATTACTTACAGGAAATATGTTAGTTATGCCAGTTGCTTATTATACAAAAGCCATAAAATTAAAAGATGTTTTGTATAATTGGTTAATTATAACAATATCTAATGCAATAGGTGCTTTCTCTGTAGCATATTTTTTAGGACATTTTATAGGCTTTACTGAAGGAGCCTTTCTTTCAAAAACAATTGCTGTTGCCACTGCTAAAATATCTGATCCTCCTTTAGTAGCATTGGTATCTGGTATTGGATGTAATATCTTTGTTGGTCTTGGTGTATGGATGGCTGCAATCACAAAGGATATATCAGGTAAGGTTTTGGTTATATGGTTTTCTATTACAGCATTTGTAGCAATTGGTTTTCAGCATATTGTAGCTAATATGTTTATTATTCCAGCTGCAATATTTTCTGGACAGTCTTCTATTACATGGATAGATTATATTTCAAATGCTTTTCCTGTATATATTGGTAATGTAATTGGTGGAGCTGTCTGCTTGGGATTAGTTTATTATATTGCTTATGGGCAGGATATAAAAAAGTAAATAAGAACTTTATATGAAGAGGTATTTTTATGGATATAAGCATTGGTATACTGGCTGGTGGAAAAAGCAGCAGAATGGGGAAAGACAAGGCATTTTTAACAGTTAATCAAAAAACTTTTTTAACTACAATAGCAGATGAACTAAGTGTATTTAAAGAAGTTTTAGTTTCTGTAGAATCACGTGAACGCTTCTCACACTTACCTTATACATTTGTAGAAGATAGAGAAAAAGGAATTGGACCAGTAGAAGGAATCAGGCAAATAGTATCTGAATCAAAAAGCTTTTATACTTTTATATGTGCTGTAGATATGATATTTATTAAAAAGGAAATAGTTAATTATATGATGCAGTTCCTAAGTTCTGACTATGACTGTTATGTGATTTCATCTGAAAATGGACTACATCCATTATGTGCCATTTATTCTAAAAACACTCTAAAATTACTCGAAGAGTCTATAAATGATGGGAAGTATAAGCTTATAGATATAGCTTCAAAACTTAAAACTAAGTATATTCAACTAAAATATAGTAATTTTCCAGAAAAAATTCTTACAAATATAAATACAGTAAAAGACTATGAGAAAGTAAAATATCCTTTAGTTTTCTGTATAAGCGGACTTAAAAATAGCGGAAAAACAACTTTAATAGTGAAGTTAATAGAAATTTTTAAACTTAAATTTTCTAAAATAGCAGTTATAAAACATGACGGTCATGATTTTACTATTGATAATGAAGATACTGATACAAATCGATTTATGAAATCTGGAGTCAGTCAGGTGTCTATTTTTTCAAATTATAAATATGCTTCTATTGTAAAAAAACCAAATGTTAGTGTTGAAGAAATAATTAGTAAAATCGAAAAGGATACTGAATTAATTATAATAGAAGGAATGAAACATAGTAAATATCCCAAAATAGAAATTATCCGTGAAGAAATTTCTAAAAAGTCTATTTGTGAAAAGGAAAATTTAATTGCTATTGCTACAGATACTAAAATTACTTCTTTAAATAAAGAACTAAAATTTATTCCTTTATCTGATACCGCAAAAATTGCTGAAATAATAATGAATTATTTTCAAATTAATGATATTTAAAAATATAGAATTTTTTCATAAAAATAGGGGTCATAAATGATTTATGCCCCCCATACAAGTTCTTCCTTTATTGCTGTTATTTAATATTTTTATGCTTAAGATTCCACATTATAAGTTTTTTTAGAAAGATAAACTTTAACTTATCCCTTTCTTTATAATCCTCTTACCTTCTGGGTATCGAGTAACCATATAGATTATTTCTCTCTAGTTCTCTTCTTAAGTCTGCATATGTGTAGTCTAATTCTCTTATTATAATATTTCTCTCATTATTTAATCTATCTATTTTCCCATAATCAGTTCTCTTTCCTCTTCTTTCATATCTTAAGTCATTATTCTTCTGATCTAGTCTATCATATAAAAGATTTATTTTAGACTCGTATCTTGAGTAAATCTGATCATATTTTCTATCTCTTGCATTTCTGTCATTTTTATAATAATCATTTTCTCTATATTTATTTCTTTCATTATATCTGTTATTATTATAGTCTCTACTATAGCTGAAAGTTGAGAATCCTAATACCAATACTATTATAGTTAATATACTTTTTTTCATTTCTACATCACCTCATAAATCTATTTTCTATATTTATATGATACATTAGTTATGTGAAGTTATTATGAAGTTATCAAAAAAATTAGTAAATACTTTTATTTTTCAAAAATAAAAAAGCTAAACTATACAACTTTACATTATATAATTTAGCTTTATTTACTAAAAACTTATTATCTATAATCACTTAGATTATTACTAGCAAGCTCATTTCTAAACTGTGAATGAACTGATTCTAATTCCCTTTTTACAGAGTCTCTTTCTCCAGTTAGTTTGCTTACTTTTCCTTTATCTGAGCCTTTGTTTGCTTTCTCTACTTCATCATTTTTTTGAGAAAGCTTTCTATTTAAAGACTCTATTTTAGAATCATATTTTGCACAAATTTCATCATACTTCTTTTGTTTTTCAACTCTATTTTTATAATGATCATCATTACCAGCACCAAAACTAAAAGAAGACAACCCTAATACCAACAAAAATATCATTAATATAATTTTTTTCATATTTTTACTCACCTCATTAAATTTTTCATGTAACTTATTATACACTACATATGTGAAATAATTATGAAGATTATTTTTTATTCTTTTCCAGTTAATTCATCTATTTTTACTCTTAAAGCTCTTCTACCATCAGACTTAGTGACTGTAAATTTA
This sequence comes from Sebaldella sp., assembly GCA_018058425.1. Taxonomy (GTDB): domain Bacteria; phylum Fusobacteriota; class Fusobacteriia; order Fusobacteriales; family Leptotrichiaceae; genus Sebaldella. The sequence goes on along the minus strand of JAGOZX010000005.1, from coordinate 44,387 downwards.
TAGCCATCATGAATAATTTTTTGTCCAATCTCTGGAAGCAAGCCATACTCTGAGCTAAATAGTCCCCCTATTGTCTCCACATTTGTTTCTATATCAATATTTAGTATTTTATTTATTCTGTCAATTGGTATTTTTCCATCCACAGAATAACTGTATTCTGATAATTTTTTTATTTCTGAATCATCATTTAGATCAAACTCATCTTGAATATCCCCCACTAGTTCCTCTATTATGTCCTCAAAAGTCACCATTCCAGCTGTTCCTCCATATTCATCTATTACAATAGCTATTTGTGAATTTTCTGCTTGAAATTTCTTAAATAATGAACTTACTGGCATAGTTACAGGAACATAAATTATTTCTCTTATGATTTCATCTAAATTCTCTTCTTGAATTAAAATTTCTTGTTTACATATATCTCTAATATGGATAAATCCAATTATATTATCTTTATTTTCTGTGTACACTGGATATCTTGTATATTTTCCCTCTAACATATATTTCAATATATCATTAAAATCATCATTCTTAGATATACAGGCCATTTCTGTCCTTGGTATCATCACACTTGTTACATTTTTTTCTGAAAAATCAAAAACATTATCCATTAAAGTTAATGATTCTTTATTTAACAAGCCATGATTATAGCTATCTTGTAGCAATAACAGTATCTCTTCATTTGAGTGGACTTCTTCATGTGAATGAACATTTTTTATACCAAAAGCTTTCAAAATTAAATTAGTGCTCTTATCAAATAACCATATTATAGGATAACTTATCTTATAAAAAATCAATAAGGGCCTTGCTGTTAACATTGCTACTTTTTCTGCACTTAATATTGCTAATGACTTAGGAACTAATTCTCCTAAAACGATGTGAAATGCTGTTATAATTGAAAAACCTACTATAAATGAAACAGTATGTTTTATAACTGGTTCCATATTAAAATAATTAAATAATGGATCTAAAATTTTTACTATGGCAGGTTCCCCTATCCACCCTAATCCTAGAGATGCTAATGTTATTCCAAACTGACAAGCTGATAAATATGAATTTAGATCATCTACTACTTTTTTTGCATACTTAGCATTACCTTTTCCTGACGATATTAATGTTTCTAATTTTGATGGCCGAATCTTTACTATAGCAAACTCTGCTGCTACGAAAAACCCATTTAAAAATACTAATAAAAATACTATTACTAAACTAATAAAACTGCCCATATAATTACTTTGTTCTCCTATCATTTTTAAGATTTTATTCTTCTTATTTTTGTAAATAATAACTTTATTATAAAAAATAATTATTTTTGCATACTAGTCATCTTCCCATAACTTTTTTAATCTTTCATTAGCTGCTATTTCAAATTTGTTTTCACCATGTTTATAAAACTTTATTTTTTTTAACATATAATTCTGCTTCACAAAATTACCCTTATAACTATGTGGATATTTATAATCTTTAGCACCCAACTTTGTTAAATATTTTGGTATTTCTTGTATTTTATTATTCTGAATTTCGAGCATCGCCTCATCTATAGCATTATATGCAGAATTACTTTTTGGTGACAATGCTAAATATACTGCAACTTCTGCTAATATAATCCTTACTTCTGGCATACCTATATCTTTAGCAGCCTGCATCCCAGCTACTGCTACTGGAAGAGCATTTGCATTTCCTAAGCCTATATCTTCTGATGCCAGTATTACAAGTCTTCTGGCTATATATAATGGATCCTCTCCGCCTGAAAGCATTTTAGCTATCCAATATACAGCAGAATCAGGGTCACTTCCCCTTATACTTTTTATCATTGCGGAAATAGTGTCATACTTGTCTTCAACTCTATCATATGATTTTCTGGTTTGTATTATTTGTTTGACTTCATTAATATCAAGGCTTACATCTCCTAAACTACTTAATAAATCTAAAAAATTAATAGCCTGTCTTGCATCACCTTCTACTATTTCTGATACATACTCTAATACTTCATCACTTATCTCTATTTTTTCAGCATCTGATATTCTCTTTAAAATTTCAAATACATTTTTTGTTGTTAATTTCTTAAACTCAAACATTAGACATCTTGATAAGAGTGCATTATTTAAATTGAAATATGGATTTTCTGTGGTAGCACCTATCAGTATTAAATTCCCAATTTCTATATCATGTAAGAGTGAATCTTGCTGTAGCTTATTAAATCTATGTATTTCATCGAAAAATAAAATTGTTTGTTTTCCTTCTATTGAGAATCGTTTTTTAGCCTTTTCTGATATTTCTTTTATATCACTCACAGATGATTTTGTTGCATTTAAATACTCATATGAATAATTTAATTGTGATGCTATTATTTCGGCTAATGTTGTTTTTCCTGTTCCAGAAGGTCCCCAAAAAATAGAATTCATAAATCTTGATTTTTGTATAATCTTTTTTAAAACACCCTTTTCACCAACTATACTTTCTTGACCTACAAAGTCTTCTAAACTTGTTGGTCTGTATCTGTATGCTAATGGTTTTTTACTTTGATTTTGACTTTCAAAAAGATTCATAGTTCCTCCATTTTACTAATTCCTAAAAGAAAATAGATATGCTGTAATTTGCATACCTATTTTTATAATTTTCTTTATCTTATTAATTGAAAAAGTACTGCAACTACCAGAAACGCAATTGCTACATATTCTGTCAATTGTTCTATTGGCTCTTTTGGATTATCATATGTACTAGAGTTATTCATACCCTGACTTCTATCAGGCTGCATTAATATTAATCCTATTAATAAAACAGCTAAAATAACCAAGGCTATTGTTAATAAAGTTGTCATAGTTCCTCCTATTTAATTATTAATGACTTACCTGTCATCTCTACAGGTTTCTCAATATTTAAAATATCTAATATTGTTGGAGTTAAATCTGCTAATTTACCATCATTTCTTAATTTAGCATCCTTTAGTGTATTTGATATTAATATAAATGGTACAGGATTTGAAGTATGTGCTGTGTAAATTCCCTTTGTTATAGGATCTACCATTAAATCTCCATTTCCATGATCTGCTGATACTAATAGTAATCCATCCATTTCTAATACTTTAGATACTACTTTACCCATACATTCGTCTACAGCTCTTACTGCTTTTATCTCTGCTTCTATAATTCCTGTATGACCTACCATGTCAGTATTTGCAAAGTTTAAGATAACGACATCTGTATCACCTTTACTTAATTCTGCTAATAATTTATCAGTTACTTCATAAGCACTCATCTCTGGTTTTAAATCATATGTAGCAACACTAGGAGAAGGTGTTAATAATCTTATTTCTCCTGGATATGGATCTTCTACTCCACCATTAAAGAAAAATGTAACATGTGCATATTTTTCAGTTTCAGCAGTTCTAATTTGCTTTAACCCATGCTTTGAAATTATCTCTCCAAAAGTATTTGTAATATTTTCAGGTGGGAATGCAACTGGAAGTCCTAATTTTGAATCATATTGTGCTAAACAAACAAAATTAACTTTTGGATGAACTTTTCTAACAAAACCTGAAAAATCCTTTTCTACAAATGTTCTAGTTAATTGTCTTGCTCTATCTGGTCTGAAATTAAAAAATATTATTCCATCTCCATCTTTCACTGTAGCAACTGGTGTACCATCATCTTTTACTATAACAGTAGCTTTAACAAATTCATCTGTCTCACCTTTATTATATGCTTCTTCCATTGTTTGCAGCGATGACTTTGTTTTTGATCCTTCACCTAGAGTCATTAAATCATATGCCTGCTCTGTTCTTTCCCAATTTGTGTCTCTATCCATAGCAAAGTATCTTCCTATTACTGATGCTATTTTCCCTACACCTAGTTTTGCCATCCCAGCTTCTAAATATTCTAAATATTTTATTCCTGATTTAGGTGGTGTATCTCTTCCATCTAATATTGCATGAATATAAACTTCTGTAAGTCCATTTACTTTTGCCATATTTACAAGGCCCAGTATATGATCTATATGAGAATGTACTCCACCATCAGATACTAATCCTGTTAAGTGAAGAGCTTTTCCATTCTTCTTAGTTTCTGTCATTATATCTAATAAAGCTTTATTTTCAAGTATTGTTCCATCTTTTATTGCTTTTGTTATTTTAGGAAGCTGCTGATAAACTACTCTTCCTGCTCCTATATTTAAATGTCCTACTTCTGAATTTCCAAATTGTCCATCTGGAAGTCCCACAAATTCTCCATCTGCTCTTAGTTGTGTATGTGGGTAAGTAGTCCAATAATTATTAAAGTTAGTTGGCTCTGCCATTCTAATTGCATTTACTTGGTCCAAATTTTCATTAATTCCCCATCCGTCCAAAATCATAAGTACTATTGGTTTTTTCATTTTCTCTCTCCTGTTCTTTATAATGCTGCTTTTACTATTTCAGAAAAACTTTTTGCTTCTAAACTTGCTCCGCCAATAAGTCCACCATCTATATTTGTTTGTGATATTAATTCTTTTGCGTTATCTGGCTTCATTGAACCACCATATTGGATAGTTACATTTTCAGCAGCTTCTTTTCCATACATATCAATTAATAACTCTCTTATAAAGTTATGAACTAATTCTGCTTGTTGTGGAGTTGCTGTTTTACCAGTTCCTATTGCCCATACTGGTTCATAAGCTATTACTACATTTTTTAACTCTTCTACCGAAACATTAAATAATCCGTTTTGAAGATGGTCAGCCACTACATTTTCTGTTTTCCCTGCTTCTCTTTCCTCTAATTTTTCACCAATACATAAAATTGGTTTTAAACCATGATTTAAAGCTGATTTTACTTTTTCATTTATGAATTCATTTGTTTCTCCATAATATTCTCTTCTCTCAGAATGTCCAAGTATTACATACTCTACTCCTAATTCTTTCAGCATTAATGGTGAAACTTCACCTGTATAAGCTCCGCTTTCATTAGGATTCATATTTTGTGCTGCTATTTTTACATTAGAACCTGCTGTTTCCTTTACTGCATCTGATAAAGCTGTAAAAGGTGCTCCTATTATTATTCCTACGTTATCAATTCCTTGTACTAAACCTTTTAATTCCGATAAAAAACTAACAGCTTCTTTATTTGTTTTATTCATTTTCCAGTTACCTGCTACAATATTTTTTCTCATGGTTTCTTTCCTTCCTTATTGCTTTTTTATATATTTTATCATAATTGACTATTTTTTTCAATTAACACTAATTAATAATATTGCTTGTTTTTTATAAGTTAGACACTTTATGTTTATAAAAACCATAAAGTAAAGATATTAAACTCATCAATATGTAAATAAATATATGTGATTATAAATATAAATTTTACAAATAACAAATAAAACGGCATTAAAAATATCAATATATCCTTTCTCTTTTCATCTTTATTAAAAAAATGATATATGTAAATTATAAGACTGCTTAATAAAATAAAGAAAATAATATATTTTAAAAAAAAGAGAGATTTCTTTTCTAATAGATATATTGACATAGAAGTATCTATTAATAAATAAATAAGTATCATTATTTTTTCTTTTGCAGTACTAAATAATCTTCCTATTATAAAGAATGAAAAAAATAGATATGTTCCTAGATAAATAATGGGCATACTCTTTATTTCAAAAAAACTTTCAATCAACTTAAATACACATAATACCAGTACAAAAACTAATACTTTTACTAACATGTGTAAATATTTCTTTGTTTCATTTATTATTGCCATTTTATTACTCCTCTTTATTTCTGTCTACTCTTTTATCTTAATATAATTTCTCTTACATTTCAATATTTTTATTTTTTATATGAAAAAAACATTATAAATAATATTTAGAATTCTAATTTTTATCTACATTATGTATACTTGCTCTTGCAGTTATATCATTTTTTAATATCCAATTATTTGAACTATATTTATTATGTCCTCCTATTTGAATTGTATCCACAGACTTCTCACTGCTGTTGTTATCATTCATTTCAAAATTTGTGTGCAAATATCCCAAAGAGTATCCAAAAGTGTTCTTATAAGCCCTTTCTATCTCTCTCAGAGCTAATACACCAGCTGTGTCATAATCATAATCTACAATACCTGTAGTTTTATCATTTTTTTACCTTTATCAGCTATTATATTTATTTTTACATTTTCTTTTGTATTATTTTTAGAATCTTGTAATATTGAAAGTGAATCTTCAAATATTTTTACTATATCGTCTTCTCTTTGATTAATATTCGCATATACATTACCTGCTAAGTCAGATACTACATTTCTAAAAGTCTGTTCCTCTTTAATTAAATCTAATTTATCATATATAGCAAGTGTATCACCTGTATTACCACCTAATATATTAGGATTAAAATAACTTTTAACTAATGCCTTACCAAAAATAGTAAATAAATTTATCTTAAAATTTCAACTCACTATAAAAGTTTAGTCCCTTATTATTTTATAATATAAATACCCTATTTTACTATTCTTATAATAATATACTACTCCTATTATATTTGTTCTGACTTATAACTTCATTAGCTCCTTTTTTATGACATTTTTTAATTTAGTAATTTTAAAACTATAAAAAAAGATGACTTGTATTTTTATACAAAATCATCTTCTTTATTTATTATACTCACATATAACTAAAGCATAGTATTAAGACTTTTTAGCTTTTTCAACTAATGGTTTATTTTTATTATTTTTATTTAATGACTTCATTATAAATTCTGCCTCTTTTAAAGGAACAGTTATAAATGAGAAGTTTTCCATAATTTTAATATCTCTAACTTTTCTTCCAGGAGTATTAGCTTTTTTATTTAATAAGTCTAATAATTTCCCAGGAGTATATCCATCTTTTTTACCTAAAGCTATAAATAATCTAGTTTTATCTTCTATTCTAGAGCTTCCATTATTAGCTTCTGAAATTTCACTATAACCCTCTGGTAAAAACTCGTCATCAAAAACGTGTCTTAATAAAGATGCTAAAACTACTTCTGGCTCTTTACTTTCAATTAAGTCTTTTGCCATTTTTAAATATGAATCATAATCATTTTCTTTAATTACTTCTTCTACACAAGCATATAAAGTTTCCTTTTTTATATTTAATATATCTTCTATTTTAGGAATTTTCTCTCTTTTAATGTCTGTTTTTGTTAATTTTTGTATTCTAGTAAGTTTGCTTATCTCTTTTGGAGTTACAAAAGTTACAGCTACTCCTTTATTTCCTGCTCTTCCTGTTCTACCTATTCTATGTACATAAGATTCAGGTTCTTGTGGTATAGAGTAGTTAATAACGTGTGTTAAGTTATTTACATCTATTCCTCTTGCTGCTACATCAGTAGCTACTAAAATAGTTGTTGTTTTCTTTTTGAAGTCTTCTAATGTTTTAGTTCTCATACCTTGTGTAATATCACCATGTATAGATTCAGCATCATAACCTCTTCCTTTTAAGTGCTGTGTTACATCATCTACATCTGACTTAGTACGACAAAATACTATTCCGTAAAAATTTTGTGAATAATCTAAAACTCTACATAATGCTTCAAACTTATCTCCTTCACTTACTTGGAAATAAATTTGCTCTGTAAGAGCTGTAGTCAATTCTTTATTTTCTACTTTTAAGACTTTATATTTCCCCATGTATCTTTTAGCTATTTTTATTATAGAGTCTGGCATTGTAGCAGAGAAAAACAACATTTTTTTATCATCATTTGTTTTTTCTAATATAGTTTCAATATCCTCTATAAATCCCATATTTAACATTTCATCTGCTTCATCTAAGACAAAATATTCTAAATTATCTAATTTTATTACTCTTCTATTCATTAGATCCATTATTCTTCCAGGAGTTCCTACTATTACATCTATTCCCTTTTTTATCTTCTTTATTTGTTGGTCTATTGCCTGTCCACCATAAACCGGAAGAACTTTTATATCTTTTGACCCTCTTAATGAGTACATTTCGTCTGCTACTTGATTTGCTAATTCTCTTGTTGGAGCTAATACTAATGCTCTTATATTTCCGTCACACTCTAATGTTTCTAATATTGGTATAGAGAAAGCCGCTGTTTTCCCTGTTCCTGTTTGTGCCTGACCAATTAAATTTGTTCTTTCTTTTAACAATTCAGGGATTACAAGTGCTTGTATATCACTTGGTGTGTCAAAGCCCTTTTTCAATAATGCCTTTAACGTTCCTTCGCTTACCCCTAATTCTATAAATGTTTTCTTACTCATTTTACATCCTCTTTTCCATATAATTGATATAGATTTTTCTTATCAATTTATCCTAATATATTTTTCTGTAATTTTCTGCTAGAAAAAGTTAATATTATAGTTCCTATTATTAATATTACAGATAGTGCGTTCACAACTGGTGAAACACCTCGTTTTATTGATGAATATATATACAATGGTAATGTTGGTTCTCCATTGCCTGATACAAATGAAGTTATCACATAATCATCAAATGATAAAGTCATTGCCATTAAAAATCCAGATATTATTCCTGGCATCATTATTGGTATTATTACTTTTACTAAAGCTTGAAAGTCGCTAGCTCCTAAGTCCTGTGCTGCTTCCACTACAGCATAATCAAACTCGTCTAACCTAGACATTATTATAAATAATGCGAAAGGTATATTAAAAGTTGTGTGAGCTATAAATATTGTCCATAAACTTAGTGGTATTCCTTCTATACCTAAAAAAGGAATGTTGAAATTAGCAAAAAATATTGCTAGTGATATTCCCATTATTATATCGGGAATAACAAGTGGAAGATATGAAACAAATTTTACATAATTTTTCATTTTAAAATTGTACCATTTTATAGCTATGGCTCCTAAAGTTGCTATAGCTACTGATATAACTGATGACGTTAAAGCAATAAGTACACTTCTAAAGAATGCCTCCCATAAATCTGGTGATTTTACAAGTAATTCTATATACCATTTTAATGAAAAGCCTTCCCAGTTAAACCCTCTTCCATTATTAAATGATAAGACAACCAGCATCATTATCGGCATATAAAAAAATATCAAAACCAGTATGAAAAAAAATAATGAAATTTTTCTTTTTTCATCCATTATTGATCACCCTCTTCCTTACTAGTTCTCATGAAACAAAGCACTACAATAGTAGTAAAAACAATTAATACTGTAGATACTGCTGAAGCTATAGGCCAATCCCTAGAATCTAATAGTCTTTTACCAATAACATTTCCAAGCATGATGGCATCATTTCCTCCCAAAAGATCTGGGACTGCATATGAACCCATGGCTGGAATAAAAGTAAGTATAATAGCTGATATTAGTCCTGATTTTATACCAGGTAAAAATATCTTTATCATTGATGTTGTTTTACTTGCTCCTAAATCCCTTGCTGCATCTAATAATGAAAAGTCAAACTTTTCTATAGAAGAATACAGAGGTAATATAGCATAAGGTAAAAAAATATAAACAGTGACTATTATTACTGCATTTTGATTATATAAAAGCTGTATAGGTTCATCTAAGTGAAATAAAAATTGTAATGTTTTATTTACAATTCCATTATTCCCTAATATGGCTATAAATGAATATATTCTAACAAGAAAATTAGTCCAAAATGGTATTATCACTAATAGTAACCATAAATTTTTTAATTTTGATCTAGATATAAAATAAGCTGCTGGTAAAGCTAAAATCAAAGTAATTACTGTTACCCATATTGAAATTTCTATAGTTCTAAAAACTATCTTCAAAAATATTTTATCAAATAAACTTGCATAAGCGCCTAGATCAAAATCCCAAAATATTACACCGCCATAAGGAGCTTTTTTTAGAAAACTAAAGACCACTATTATTAAAGTAGGGATAACAAAAAAGAATGTTAACCACAAAAGGAGTGAAATATAATAAGAAAAACCACTTTTTTTCCCCATATTATCTCACCTCCACTAAATAGGCATCTTCGTAATTCCAGAAAATGTAAACTTCCTCTTTCCATTCATAGATTTCTTCTTCTACTAAGTATTCTATGTGAGGATTAAAGACATTTATTAACTTATCGCTATTTTCGACTTTTATAAAAAGTTTACTTTGGAATCCAGTGTAAATTACTTCTTCTATCATTCCATGTAAAATATTATAATTATCGTGTAAATAATTTGGTTTATTATTAGAAATTTTTATCTTTTCTGGTCTTAGTGTTAATACCACAGTGTCACCTATTTTTACAGGCTTATCTAACTCTATTTTCATTTTTCCTAATTTCTCAGTTTCTATATATCCATGTTTTTCATGAACCTCTGTTACTTTTCCCTCTATGAAATTTGTTTCTCCTATAAAATCTGCTACAAAAGCATTTTCTGGAGATTCATAAATTTCATTAGGTGTTCCTATTTGTAAAATTTCACCTTTGTTCATTATTGCAATTCTATCTGATACACTGAGTGCCTCTTCTTGGTCATGAGTTACAAAAATAAAAGTTATTCCCACTTCATCATGGATTGTATCCAATTCTATTAGTAATTTTTGTCTTAATTTTGCATCCAAAGCAGATAAAGGCTCATCTAAAAGTAAAATTTCTGGCTTACCTATAAGCGCTCTCGCTATAGCAACCCTTTGTTTTTGTCCTCCTGAGAGACTTTTAGGGTATTTATCCTTGTATTCTTCCAAATTAACTAAACTAAGAAACTTCATCACTTCTTCTTCTAATTCAGCTTTCGGCATTTTCTTTATTTTTAAAGGAAACGCTATATTGTCAAATACTGTGAGATGAGGAAATAAAGCATAATTTTGAAATACTGTATTTACATTTCTCTTATTTGGGTCTAGATTATCAATTCTATTACCATTTAGTCTTATTTCTCCTTCATCAGGTTTTATAAAACCAGCTATCATTCTTAATATTGTTGTCTTCCCACATCCGGAAGGTCCCAATATTGAGAAAAATTCACCTTTTCTAATATTCAAATCTACACCTTTTAAGATCTCATCTTTCCCAAAAGTTTTTCTTATTCCTTTTATTTCTAAACTTCTTTCCAATTATCACTCCTCCTAGATTACTTATAAGTCACAAGCTATATTATAGCATATCTCAAATGAAATATACATAGAATTTTTATAAATAAAAAAATCTTTTATTAGTTCCATACTGTTGCATTTGATTTTTTTACATTGTTTCTTAAATATATTTTTTCACTTTTTAGTATTCTAAATTTTCCATCTGATTTTTTATTTTTTTTATTAATGATGATTTTAAATTATATAAATCCATTGATAAATCCACCATATAGTTATGAGGATTTTCTAGTCTTTTATGTCCTTTCAATAAATGTTCCAGTCTTTTTTCATAGTGTTTTCTTGCATTTTCTACATTTACTAAGTCATAAAAATCAGCAGTTTTCTCTCCATTTACTATGAAATCTAAAGTTATTTTTTCATATGTATAGTTTCCTTTTTTAAATTTATATGAATTAAATCTATTATTTTCATCCACTATTACAAGTTCACTACCATCAAGAATTTTTTTAGTATCTGAATCATCATTATTAAGAACTACAAGGTCCGCTGTAGCAAAGCCATCTTCAAAGAGTCTATATACATCTTTATTTCCAGGATTAGATATTTTTATTATGTCATTAGACAGCTTTATTAATCTTTCTCCATCTATTTCCACAATCTTATAAACTCCTCCAAAACATGGATTATCCTTAGATACTGCTATAGAATCTCCCACTCCAAATAAGTTCACTTCTGCACCTTGGTCTAAAAGAGATCTTATTAAATACTCATCCAAACTATTTGTAAGGGCTATTTCAGCTTTCTCAAATCCAGCTTTATTTAATTCCTCACGACATTTTCTAGATAAATATGCTAAATCTCCAGAATCCAATCTAATCCCATACTTTCCATTATAATTATCATCAATTCCATTTGCTTTAAATGCTTTTATAGCATTTTTAAGCCCCATTTCTAATGTATTATAAGTATCTATAAGCAATAATAACGAATGATTTTCAACTCTATTATATTTTATAAATAAGTCAAATGCTTCATATTCTGCTGCTTCTCCTACACCAAAACTTTGGATATATGAATGAGCCATAGTTCCTATACTTTTTATTCCATATAGGTATTCAGTGACAAGATTTGAATGTGAGTCACATCCTGCTATGTATGCTGCTTTAGCACCTTTTACAGCACTATCGAAACCATGTGCCCTTCTGCTTCCAAATGCAGAAACTGGTATTCCTTTTGCTGCTCTAGTAACACGAGAAGTTTTTGTTGCTACTGCCATTTGATGGTTTAATATATTTAATATAGGTGTCTCTAATATTTTCGCCTGTATTAATGGTGCTGTTACAGTAAGAACAGGTTCATTTGGATAAGCAATTTCTCCATCTCGAAGACCTTTTATTGAACCGGTAAACTTCATGTCTACTAAATAATCCACTAGGTCTTCCTCATGAATTACTTTACTTAAATACTTTCTTTTTTTATCTTTATCAGTGCTGTTCATGATATCTATCAGTTCTAAAACATCTGATACCCCTGAAACTACAGCAAAAGCGTTCCCTTCCACTTTTCTAAAAAACATATCAAAAGTAGCTATCTTATTTTCCATTTTTTCTTTTAAAAAAACATTACTCTCTGTATACTGATATCTATCAGAATTCATAACTCTTAAAAAATCATCCATAAGTACTTCACCTCGAAAAATTATTAAACTAATTATACTATATTTTGATAGTAATAATCCAGTATAATTTAATTTTCTTACTTCTATTATCTTTGTATTTTGTATTGACAATTAGCTTTTAAAGTTATAGCATGTAATATTATATATAAATAAAAAAGAACTACATATAAAATAATTTTACTGCAATTCCTTTTTATTTTTTATACCTACATTTGTTTTAACTTATCATCTATTAGCTTTAAAATATACTCTTCATCATGTTTATTCTCAACAAAATCTAAATTATCCACATTAATTTTTAAAATCTCAGAAATATCATAACTTTCAAAGTACTCTCTATAGTTATGATTCAGACTTTCCCAATACTGTCTTGGAACTATAAGTTCATAGTCTCTTCCTCTTTTTTTTATCTTTTCTATTGCTGAATCTACACCTGTTTCCAAGTAGATCATTAGTTTAGGTTTTGCTATATGTTCAAGCATGTTATACAGGAGTTCTTCATAAAGTTCAAACTCTTCTTTTGTCATATCTCCATCTTCCATAAGCATTTTTGAAAATATAACATCTCCATATATTGACCTGTCCATAACACATTTATTAATTTTAGCAGCTTCCTTCATTACTTTAAATCTCTTATTTAAAAAGAATACCTGTAATGGAAAACTATATCTCTTTTTATTGTAGTAAAACTTATCTAAAATAGGGTTATCAACCACTGGTTCTTCGAAAAACATCATATTATACTTTTTTGCAATGAGTTCTCCTAATGTGCTTTTTCCAACACCTACTACGCCATCCACACATATTATACCATCCATTATCTTCTCCTTAATTTTAATATTTTTGAAGTATGATTTGTAATAATTATCCATTAATACTCCTTTTAAGTAAATTTCTTTTTTCTTATAATATCACATGTTTTACAATTCAAAAAATATATCTTTTTTATGATGTTGTAAATAAAGGCTCTAAATACTTTTTTATTTTTTATTTCTAGTAATTTCCATAATTCTTTACATAAATTAGATTTTGATATTGACTTTTTTTCAAAATATAGTATACTAATTATAGATGGTATATACCAGTTAACTGGTTTAAAATAGTATAAGTCATACTCATGATAACCCAAATCCTGAATGTCTTCTTATACATGAAATAAAAAAATGTTCCAATATACAAAATGATGGAGGTAATAACGTGAAAAAAGATTTAAAAATAGTAACTATAGGCGGAGGAAGTTCATACACTCCTGAAATAATTGAAGGTTTTATCAATAGATATCATGAATTACCAATAAAAGAGATTTGGTTAGTTGATATAGAAGATGGAAAAGAAAAATTAGAAATAGTTGGAAATTTAGCTAAAAGAATGGTTGAGAAAGCTGGTGTAGATTGTAAAATTTTTCTTACGCTAGATAGAAGAGAAGCTCTAAAAGATGCTGACTTTGTTACTACACAATTTAGAGTTGGTCAATTAGAAGCAAGAATAAAGGACGAGAGAATACCTCTTAGTCATGGCCTTATTGGGCAAGAAACTAATGGTGCAGGTGGTTTTGCAAAAGCATTAAGAACTATTCCTGTCATCTTAGACATTTGTCGTGATATGGAAGAACTTTGTCCTGATGCATGGCTTATTAATTTCACAAATCCAAGTGGAATCGTCACAGAAGCAGTACTAAAACATTCTAAAATAAAAGTTATTGGTCTATGTAACCTATCTTTATCAATGCAAAGAATGGTTGCTGAAATTTTAAATGTTGAAAAAGATGACTTTTTTCTTCATCTAGTTGGATTAAACCACTTTATTTATGGAACTCATGTATACTTAAATGGTAAAGATGTAGTAAAAAAAGTAATTGAAAATCTAAAACCTACAAGTGAACATAAACCTAAAAATATTCCTGATATACCATGGTTGCAAGAACAAGTAGAAAACTTAGGAGTTATCCCATGTCCATATCATCAATACTATTATGTCACAAGTGATGTTCTAGAAAAACAGCTAGAAGATTTGAAAACTGTGGGAACTAGAGGAGAAGTCGTAAAAAGAGTAGAAAATGAATTATTTGAATTATATAAAGATCCTGATCTGAAGGATAAGCCTAAACAGCTCGAGCAAAGAGGTGGAGCTTACTATTCAGAAGCAGCATGTGAATTAATAAATGCAATTTATAATGACAAACAAATTATAATGACTGTAGATATAAAAAACAATGGAACAATACCGTCACTTCCTGATAATGTTGCAATTGAAACTAATTGTTTAATAGGAAGACACGGAGCTCTTCCATTAAACTCAGAACCATTACCAAAAACTGTTAGTGGACTTTTATCACTTATGAAGTCTTTTGAAGAAATGACTGTAGATGCTGCTGTAACTGGAGACTATGGCGCTGCTTTACAAGCACTAACTTTAAATCCATTAGTTCCAAGTGGAAAAGTTGCTAAACTCGTATTAGATGAGTTACTAGAAGCACATAAAAAATATTTACCACAATTTTTCAAAAATAAATAGAAGTAAAACCTTATTTATAATATCAGAAGACTGGCTTAATTTATGCCAGTTTTTTATTTTGATTTTTAGAATATACTTAAACTTATCCAACTTGTGTAAACTTATACATTGATAACAATAAAGCAAAATAAAAACAGCTATCTCTTCTAAGCTAATAAGAAATACACTGTTTATTTTTTCTAGAAATTCAACATTGATTTTAATCTGCCATATTTCTTTCCGAAATATTTATATAAGGAGTCAGATCAACTTTTTCGTATAGAACTTTTCCATCTTTATCAATTACTATTTCTAAATTAGAAGTTTCTCCAGAATTCAGATCCTTAATTGGTATTGTTATTATCGCTGGAAACTTTATATCTGTGTCTAATGATATACCAGTCTGCACATTTGTCTTATACGTTTTTAGCCATAAAGTCTCAGTTGAATCATACCCCATCACTATTAAACTTCCTACATTATAAGATTGATCCAGTTTATCATTTCCAAGTACAGAAGCGTAAAACGTTGAGTAAACTCGATTTATTCCAATATTACTTACCATTATTTCTTGTACACTTTCACTTGAATTTTTAAAAGTTATTTTCATTCCACGTCCAGTACTTATTTCCTGACTTTCAGGTATTGTATTCGTAAAATCCTCAAAAGAAAACTTAACTTCTACATTTTTTTTAGCTACTTTTTTATTTACTTTCTTTTCTTCTTTTGAAGTACTTGAATTATTTTGTTGACAACTCATAAGCATAAACGTACCCAGTACCATAATCAAAAAATTTTTTAGCATTTTTCCTCCAATATAAATATTTTTTATGATTTATCACATAATAACTTATTTTTATCAGCATTACAATTTATTTTTTGATTTTTGATGAACTATAGGATCTCTTTTATTTAAGATAAAAAGCAATAAATTTTAGAATCCTTTCAGTCATTAGATATATTAATTTATACATTTTAACATCTTACAAAACAATTAAACAAGTATACAATTATATGATCGTATGTTATACTTTATATAGAATAAATCCACATAACAATGAAAGTCTAAATTAAATCCCAACATAATTATCTTAGATCATCTAATAGCACATTAACAATAGCATTATAAATGTTAATTCATACAAAAAACTTTGATTTGTTTATACTATAAAATAATAGATAAGTAGTTATTATGTCTTCTTCATAATTTATATCATGATATTTATTTAATGAGTAAATATATATAAAACTATTGGGAGGTTTTTAGTATGAAATACACTGTAATTACAGGAGCTAGTTCAGGAATTGGATATCAGACTTCATTGGCATTTGCAAAACGAAATAAAAATTTAATAATAGCATCTCGTCAAAAAAATGAACTTGAGGAATTAAAAAGAAAGCTTTTAATGGAGTATCCAGATTTAGATATTATATTGAAAGTTGTTGATTTAAGTTATAGTTTGGATATCTATGAATTTTATGAATCTTTAAAAAAGTATGAAATCGAAACTTGGGTCAATAATGCAGGTTTAGGTGATTTCAGCTTAGTTTCAAAAGAAAATTTAAGTAAAATAGAAAATATGATTGATTTAAATATTAAAGCTGTAACCATTTTATCTGCTCTATTTGTACAAGATTATTCTGAAATTGAAGGAACAAAATTAATTAACGTATCATCAAATACAGGATATATTATTGTAGGAAACGCAGTCATTTATTGTGCCACAAAATTCTATGTAAGCGCATTTACAGAAGGATTAATTCATGAACTGAAACAACAAAATTCCAAAATGAAAGTGAAAATCTTGGCTCCTGGAAGAACTGAAACTCAATTTGGAAAGACAGCTACTGGATTAAAAGACTATAACTACCAAGAAGGCGGTATAAAATATCATACACCAAAAGAAATGGCTGATTTTTTACTTAAATTATATGATAGTGAGTATTCAATTGGTTTAGTGAGTAGAGTAACTGGTGAATTTGAATTTAGCGAACCAATTTTTGAATATATGAATAAATAAAGATACCAAAATCCGAGAACTATTAAACTAAGTTTTCATCTTTAACCAAAAATCATAAAAAAGGCTGTCTCAAATGCAAAGACAGCCTTTTTGTACTTATTTCCTTATTTATTTCTCCTCTATTTCATCCTTTTTCCCAAATACTTCAATAAAGAAATATATTATTGGAGTTATAGTGTACAAGAAAAACATACCAATTAAATATAATATCTTTGCTGTATCACCTATTCTTTTATTTTTTACTATACATATTGTAAAAACTATTAATGCAGTATACATCACAACATTAAGTAAAAGTGCAAAAACCATCATAATTATCACAAAATAAATATATTCACTCCCATTAGAATATGCTAATGAACCATCTATCATTCCAAAAATCATTTTAAAATAAAATATGCAGACGAAAACCATAAAAATCGTAGTTGTTATTAACGGCAGGAACGATAAAACTCCCAGCCATGTTCTTTTTCCTTTACTCATCCTTTTTCTCTCCTTTTTATTTTCTTTGTATTAAATCTCAAAATAAAATTTAGGATTTAACTTATAAGCTTTTATAACACTAAAAATATAATAAATGTCCAGATAAAGCTAACTATCCCAAACGCAAATAACATCATTATTAAAAAATTCCAAATCCTATTATTCTCAAAACGGTATCTTTTCAAATCATTTTTATCATAATAAATATTAACTTGATCTCCTTCATTAAAAGGATAAAAAATCTTACTTGATGACATAATTTTCTTTACTTCAATTTTCCCATCTACAGTTTGATACTCTATAGTAGGTCTATAAGCTCTTCCTATTCTTTCTAACTTAATAATCTTAGCTTCTGTCTTTATTCCATGTGTTTTAAACTTTTTCTCCCTGATGTAAAATATTATTGCTACTACTAATTCTAATATTCCAATGATTAACATTAGTGATATTAAAAGTATTTTTGTATCCATTCTCTCTCCTTTTTACCCCTATAAGTAAGTTATTGCTTATTAATGTATCATTTTTCCCATTATATGTCAATTTCTCTATCTTTATAAAAAAATAAATATTACTTTTTCTCTTTGATATTAGCTTACTTAAATAAAATTAACCAATATACACTTTTCTAAAATAAAAACTGCTCAAAAAAATTTAAGCAGTTTTTTTTACTTTATAAGTCATTAAACATGTCTTGTTTCACTTTTACTTTTTCTTTTTTTTCATTTTCTAATCTTATTCTTTCCATTTCTTTTTCTTCTGTTTCACCCTTAATTACTCTATCATAAAGTTCTGGACTTTGATAATAAAAAGTTATCATGTCTGGATCTAAAATTATAAACATACTATTTGTTCTTTCTTTTGTTATAAGCATTTTAATAGAATCACTTTCTGATTCTATTATAGTATCTTTATACTTTTTCTTATAAGTATCTATTAAAGCAGCTGTAAGTTCAAAAGTTGGTCTTCCTATTCCTGTCCAACTCACTAGTCTATCATTTTCATAAGTTAGATGCAGCTCAGATAGAACCATTCCAGCAAAATTTATATCAGTAAAAATCAATTCATTACCTTTAATAACATAGTCTTTTTTTCCATAAATTTTAATTGCTGTATCTTTTGATGTACTCCACTCAAAAGCTCTAAAATTAAAATCTTTTCCGACTTTTTTAAAATAGTAATCATTACTTTTCATATAAGTATCTTTTTCTCCATAATGATTTCTCAAAACTTTCTTAGTGTCTATTCCTGATATATTAGAAAATGAAACTGTGCAAACTAATAATAAAACAGATAATATAATCTTCTTCATTCTTTCCTCCCAAATTTCTTTTAATTCTATTATCTATTTTATCCTAAAACACTTAAAAATTCAACACTACTTTTATAAATTAAATAATTTCTGTGATTCCATCTACCCAATCCAGAATTTTTTTATCATAGTCTTCCTTTTTATTTTTAAGAGGATCTACAAAATCTATTTCTCCTACAATTTCATTTCCTAAAAGCATATTTTTCATTTTTTCAAAAGTTTTTCCTTTTCCGCCGCCACTAGAACAAAATAAAGCTATTTTCTTGTCCAGAATCTTATATTTTGAAAAAAATGTATTTAATGCTGGTGAAAAACTCCATGCCCAAACAGGAGTTCCTATAAATATCATATCATAATCATTTAAATTTTTATCAATAGATTGTAATTCAGGTTTTTCATTACTAATAACCTGTTTTCCTCCCCATAAATATTTCAAAAACCCCTTAGATTTTACTTCTTCTTTTAATTTTAATTCTAAAATGTCAGCATTTGTATACGACTTAATTAATTCTGCCATAAATTTAGAATTACCTCCAAGAGAATAATAAACCACTAAATTTCTCACGTACATACCTCCTAGTTTTTGTCTGTTCCAATTATTTTTGGATAAGTTCCTAAGCCTTTTGTATTTTTTAAATATTTAGTAAATCTTTCTTTTAAAATATTTCCCTTTATAAAAAATCTCTTTTAGTATATTCTACACTATATATACCATCTTGAAAAGTACTTTTTTTAAAATTTTGACTTTTTTTTGTAATTTAGATTTATTTTAAACTTTTATTTTCTTTCTAATGCTTGTATATCATATACTGTGTAAATAAATATTTACTCATTCCAATCAGTATTTTTATTTTAAAATTTATAATAAAAAATACTTGTTAAATTTTCGGTTGAACTATATATAACTTTCCTAGTATACTAAAAGAAAAAGGAGTAAACATATGAAATTAGAATTTGACGAAATGTATAATGCCTTAATCCATAAAGATAGTACATATGAGGGAAGCTTTATTGTTGGTGTAAAAACAACTGGTATTTTTTGCCGCCCTACATGTACTTCTAAAAAACCAAAAAAAGAAAATGTAGAATTCTTTTCATCTACTAATGATGCTATTTTACATGGCTATAGACCATGTAAAGTTTGTAACCCACTAGAACATCTTGGTTCTACACCTCAATATATAAAAATTCTTTTAGATAAATTACAAACAAATCCTGATGAAAAAATAAAAGATTATGATCTAGTAAAAATGAATATTGAACCAAATAAAGTAAGAAGATGGTTTAAAGCCAATCATGGAATAACTTTTCAGGGTTACCAAAGAATGCTTAGAATTAATGGTGCATTTCACCAGCTCATAAATGGAGATAAGGTAATAAATTCTGCATTTGATAATGGTTATAATTCACTAAGCGGATTTACCAGTGCATTTAAAAACATTATAGGTGATAGTCCATCTAATACTACACATAATAATATAATAAATATCACTAGGTTCACCACTCCACTAGGCCCAATGGTTGCCTGTGCTACAAATAAGGGCATTTGCCTTTTGGAATTTACTGAACGCAGAATGCTAGAAACAGAGTTTAAGGATTTGAAAAAACGCTTAAATGCTGAAATTATATATGGTGAAAATCAGCATTTTGAAATTCTTCAAAAACAAGTAGCTGAATATTTTGAAGGAAAAAGAAAAAAATTTGATCTGCCATTAGACACTCCTGGAACTGAATTTCAAAATATAGTTTGGGGACAACTACAAACTATTCCATATGGAGAAACACGTAGCTATAAAAAACAAGCTATTGCTGTAAATAACCCAAAAGCTATACGAGCTGTTGCTAAAGCTAATGGAATGAATAGAATTGCTATTATTATCCCTTGTCACAGAGTAATTGGAGAGGATGGAAAGCTTGTAGGCTATGCTGGTGGTCTTTGGAGAAAGCAATGGCTTTTAGATTTTGAAAAAGAAAATATGTAGTTTTAAATAAAAGAGTTAAAAATCATTTGTTATTTCATAAAACTTATGTTACATTTATATAGTAATTTCGTACATAATAATTAATTTTTTTGGAGGAACAATGAAAAACAGATGGTTAGGCATCTTTATGGTAGTTATCAGTGCCATTTTATGGGGGATTTCTGGAACAGTTTCTCAGTATTTATTTAGTGTATCAACTATTTCTGTAGCATGTGTAGTTTCTATACGTATGTTTACTGCTGGAGTTTTATTAATTCTTATCTCCATATATAAAGGACATAAAAAGAAAGTCATAGATATTTTAAAAGATAAAAATTCTTGTATTAATATTATAATTTACTCAATTTTTGGTATGCTTGGTGTTCAATTCACTTACTTTACTGCAATAGCTGCTAGTAATGCTGCTATTGCTACTTTACTACAATATTTAGCTCCAATTATTGTAATTATTTTTTACATTATTAGGTTAAAACAAAAAATTAAATTATCAGAGATCGGAGCTCTTTTTCTTGCATTAACTGGTACTTTTTTACTACTTACTAATGGAAATACAAAAACTCTTACTATATCTCATGCAGCTCTTTTTTGGGGTGTTTCCTCAGCGTTTGCATTAGCATTTTATACTGTATATGTAAAAAAGCTTCTTAAATGGCCATCATCTATAATAATAGGATGGAGTATGATTATAGGTGGAATTATTCTTGCCTTTTTTGTTCCTGATTGGAATGTTTTAGAAGAGTTTAAAAAAACAGATGTTATACTTTCTATGATATTTATAATAATTTTAGGAACACTAGTTCCATTTTACTTCTTTATAGAAAGTTTACGTTATATAAATCCAAAAGAGGCCTCTCTTTTAAGTTGTAGTGAACCATTAGCTTCATTGATAGCAGCTATTTTATGGCTCCACACAGAATTTGGATTTTATCAGTTTGTCGGTGCTTTTCTTATTATTGTAATGATTTTATTGTTAAGTTTAAATTCTAGGAAGAGTAGATAATAAGTAAAAATTAAAATGCTCAATAGCAAATATAAGCTAGAGAGCATTTTTTTATTCAAAGCTATTCTAAAATCAAATGATTTAGAATACCTTAAGTGGTTTTCACTGTATTATTTTCTGAGTAATTAATCATTACTCATTCTTTTATGCAAGTTGTAGAAACCCTCTACTTTCCAATTTTTTTCCATAGCTCATCATAAGACTGAGCTTCCATTATATTACAAGTTGTAGCATAGTTTGGCAAGTCTTCATCAGCATCTATCTCACTTGCCTTAAGCCTTCTTCCATTTTCCTTGTATTTATTTAGCAGTAACTCTTTTATTTCATATCCATTATTTTCTGTAGATTTTTTACCAGTTGTTTCAAAGCCTGCTTCTTCTTTTGCATTTCTTAAAGTTCCAAATAATGCTCTTACCTTATTTATTGATGGAAAGCCATTTTCTGCTTTGATCTCCTCTTTCAATGGTAGTCTTTCTTTTTCTTTATAAAAATTTTTAATTGCCTCTATTACTTCTATTTTTGTATATATCTTTTTCTTCTCTCCCACTTTAAATCCAGCAGCATTTTCTGCATCTCTTATTCCTTTAAAATATAATTTTATTTGATCTATTGTTGGAAGCTGATTTTTTATTATAAAATCTGCCTTTTTTGGTAAGCTCCCATTCTTTTTATGATACTCTTGTATTAACCGTATTACGTCCTCTTTTGTAATTTCTTTTATTGTTAATGGCTCATCAAGGCCACATTCTCGAAATAACTCCACTGTAGTCCCGAAATAATTTCTTACTGTTCTAGGAGAGGGTAAATTATGCTTCATATTAAATTCTGACTTCATAGGTTTTCTTCCATTTTTTTCCATAAACTCTTTTACTCGTTTTATAATATCTTCCTTTTTATAATCCAAAATTCCTCCTTTAAAAAAGTTCTATCTTTTTATAATTTAGCATAACTCCTGTAATAATTCAAGGTAACCTTAAAGTATATTTTAAATTCTACTGCCAAAAAGTGCAGTCATATAGCACTTGACTGCACTTTTGTTTAACTCCATATTTTATATCATTACTTTTCAAACTTTTCTACCCAAGCAGCTTTTTAGCCTCTTCGTATATATTATCAGATGTAAGTCCATATTCTTTCATTAAAAAATCTAATGTTCCTACTTGTCCATATCTTTCATTTATTCCAACTCTTTTCATTTTCACAGGATAATTTTCTGATAAAACTTCCGCTACAGCCGAACCTAATCCATTATGTATACTATGATTTTCACATGTTACTATTTTGCCTGTCTGCTTAGCATACTTAATTATAAGATCTTTATCTATAGGTTTTAAGGTAAACATATCTATAACAGCAACACTATGACCATCTTTTTCTAACTTATCAGCTGCCTTTAATGCTTCTGATACCATAATCCCATTAGCAATTAAAGTTATATCCTTCCCATCTCTTAATATATTTCCTTTTCCTATTTCAAATGTAGAACCATCTTCGTATATTTTTTCAGCATTTTTTCTCATAGTTCTAACCCAATAGAAACCATATTTTTCAGCTATTTGTTTAATTACATTTGCAAACATTACAGCATCTGTAACCTCTAAAACTATAGAACCTGCGAGACCTCTAACTATACCCATATCTTCAAAAGACATATGTGTACCCCCATTATGAACAGCTGTCACTCCTGCATCTGAGGCTATTACTTTCACATTATTCTTTTGATAAGACACTGACATAAATAATTGATCAAAACATCTACGACTTGCAAATGCTGTAAATGTATGAACAAAAGGTATTTTCCCCGCTATAGACAGACCTCCAGCCATTCCTATAATATTAGCTTCCATAATACCACAATTTATTACTCTGTTTGGTAATTCTTTTTGAAGTACATCCATTGTCATCGAACTCATTAGATCAGCTTCTAAAGCTATTATTCTTTCATCTTTATCCATTAGTTCTTTCAGAGTAGCAGAATAAACCTTTCTCATTTCTAATTCATCTTTTTTTCTTTCCTTTGACACCTTATACATTATTCTGCCTCCTTTTCTATCTCGATAATCGCTTTCTCTATTTCAATTTTTATTTCATCAGTTAATCTTAAATGATGAGAATTTTTTAAATCTTCTATATACTTTACTCCCTGTCCTTTTTTACTATCTAAAATTACTACTAAAGGCTTTTGGCTCTCATTTCTTTTATCTTTTAAAAGATTATATATTCCTTCTATGTCATCCCCTTTTACTTGTACTGCTTCAAAACCAAATGCATTAAATTTTTCCACAAATGAAAATGGTCTTATTATTTCTTCTAAAGTCCCATCTAATTGCTGTTTATTATAGTCTACAAATGTTACTAAATTATTTAAATTGTGATGTGCAATAAACTGAAATGCCTCCCAACACTGACCTTCATTTAATTCACCATCTCCAACTATTGAAAAAACCCTATTTTCTTTCCCTGATAATCTTTCAGCTAAAGCTATTCCAGCTGCTATCGATATTCCTTGCCCCAATGATCCTGTAGTAGCGTCAACACCCTTTGTTAAAAGTCTGTCTGGATGACTTGGTAAATGAGTTCCATTTATATTTAAAGTCATTAATTCGGCTTCTTCAAAAAATCCTTTTATAGCTAAAGTTGAATATAGTGCAGGTCCTGCATGCCCCTTTGATAACACCATATAATCTCTGCCTTCCCAGTCTGGGTTTTTAGGATCTACTTTCATCACAGCTCCATATAATACTGCTAATGTTTCTACTACTGAAAGACTTCCTCCAAAATGTCCAAATCCAAGATTAACTAACATTTTTAGTACATCAAGCCTAATTCTTTTTGCTAATTTTTTGATTTCTTTATAATTTTCCATTTGTTCCTCCTTACTATTTTTATACTGTTTTTTTTGATTTTTTTCCTGGTAAAAAATTAAATGCCACTAAAACTACTAATATTCCCACTGCAATAGCTGTTATCATATTTTTATCCATATATTTTGACATGTTTCCTAAAATTATCCCTACTAATCCAAAGTCTGAATCTGAAAAAGTCGTATTTGCAAAGCCTAATGATCCCAAAACTGGAAGAAGAAGTACTGGTAAAAAAGTTATTAACAATCCATTTGCAAATGCCCCAAGCATTGCTCCTCTTTTTCCACCTGTAGCATTTCCAAATACTCCTGCTGTAGCTCCTGTAAAGAAATGTGGCACTACTCCTGGTAATATAAGTACTAAGTTTAGCTGTCCTAATATTACTAATCCTACTATCCCTCCTAAAAAGCTAAATAAGAAACCTATTAAAACGGCATTTGGTGCATATGGAAATACTACTGGACAATCTAATGCAGGTTTTGCTGCTGGTACTATTTTTTCCGAAAACCCTTTAAATGCCGGTACTATTTCTGCTAAAATTAATCTAACCCCAGAAAGTATAATAAATACACCTGCTGCAAATGTTATTGCCTGAATAATAGAGTAAACTAAATAATTATCTCCGTTACTTAAATTAGTTTGGACAAATTCTTTTCCAGATAATACTGCTAATATTATGTATATTATCATCATTGTTAAAGATATAGAGATAGAACTGTCTCTTAAAAAACTTAAATTTTTTGGAAGATTCATATCTTCTGTTGATTTTGATCCTTTTCCTACTGCTTCTCCCACAAAACCAGATAATACATATCCTAATGTACCAAAGTGTCCAAAAGCTATATCATCATTTCCAGTTATTCTTCTCATATGTCTTTGAGCCATTGCTGGAAAAATTGCCATTACTAATCCTAAAAAGATCGATCCTACTAGTACTAATTGTATTCCTTGAAAACCGCCCACTTGTAGTATTATCGCTATCATACATGCCATATATAGTGTATGATGCCCTGTTAAAAATATATATTTTAATCTAGTAAATCTTGCTATTAAAATATTAAAAAGCATTCCAAACGCCATTATATAAGCTGTTATAGCTCCATATTTACCTAATGCTATCGAGACTATAGCTTCATTATTAGGAATTATTCCCTGAATATGAAAAGCATGTTCAAACATTTTTCCAAGTGGGTCTAACGAGCCTACTAAAACTCCAGCTCCACCACCTAAAACTATAAACCCTAATATTGTCTTTATTGTCCCTTTTACTACATCTGTTACTGGTTTTTTTTGTGCTACCAGTCCAATAAATGCCATTAATCCAACTAAAACCGATGGTACTTTTAATATATCAAATACAAACATTAATAATCCATCCATAATTTTCCCTCCTATTTTTTATTTCCCAAACCATTTTCTTAGTTTTTCTTCTAACTCAACCATGTCTACAATATTATTTAATACTATTAATTTATCTTCTGGGACACTTGCACTTTCTGCTATATCCTTTCCCATCACAAATAAATCAGCTGTTCCAGGTGTTGCTGAAGATAAATCTGAATGTTCCACCTCTGCTTCCACACCTATTTTTACTAATACTTTCTTTATATTCATTTCCACAAGAAAGCTGCTTCCTAATCCTGATCCACATACTGCCATTATTCTCATTGTTTTCCTCCTCTAATATTTATTAATTATTTTTCTAATACTATCTATATCGTTAGCTTTTATTAGTAATTCTACATCCTCATCATTTTGTAATAATTCTGAGAAACTTGTTAACGCCTCTATATGTTCTTCACTGTCTTTTGCTGCTAAGACAAAAACTAAATATATTGGATTTTCTCCATACATTACCGGTTTATTCAGTTTTAATAATGACATTGATGTTTTTAATACCCCATTTTCTGGTCTAGAATGCGGCATTGCTGCACCTTCTCTAAGTACTACGTAAAACCCTAATTTTTCGATATCATTTATCATTATTTCTACATATTTTTCTAAAACGTTTTTCTTATCTACAAGTGGCTTTGAAGCTGCTTTAATAGATTGCTTCCAATCATCAATACTCTCTAATATTATTATATTGTCGTCTAAAATCTTTTTTAGCACATTTATGCCTCCTAAAAATTCATTTTTGTAAAATAATTTTTTATTTCTTCCTTATTTTTTGCTTTCAGCAATTTATTTTTTAAATCACATTTAGTTATAAAATTAAACAAATCATTTAATATATTCAAATGTGAAGTGTTATCTTTGCTCGAAAAAGATATAAATATATTTGCTGACTTACCATCTGGAAAAAATACCGCCTCCTTTACTACCAATACACCAATTCCTGTATTCAGTACATTTTTACTTATACCTGCATGTGGTAAGGCAATTCCATCATCAATCACAATATATGAACCATATTTCTTTACCAGCTCTATCATTTCGTCAATATAGCCATCATCCACACATTTTCCTAATTTTAGTAAATTGCCAGAAATCCTTACAGCCTCTTCCCAATCTTTTACCTTGTCAATCAGACTGACATTTTGATTATTAATAAAGTCTTTTATATGAATATCTTTGTAGTTAATATCATCGATTATCTTATTTTTAAACTCTTTTTTTATATCATTAATCAATTTTTTTTTGCTAATAATATCAGAGTTTTTATCTATTATTTCTATAATTTTTGATAAAAATATCTTATTATCATTTTTAGGAATATTATACTTAGACATTTCTATAAAATCTTCCTGTTTTAATAAGGGATTTATCTTAACTACTGGTATTTCAAATTTCTCTTCTATATCCAGAGTAGTCAAGATTAAATCTATATTTTTATAGTTTTTTAAAACATCTCCTAACAAGTAATAAGGAAGTACATCTACTATGTCTACATTATAGTTTTCTTTTATACTTTGTTCCAAAAGCCTTGAACTCCCATATCCTAACCCGCAAACCAAGAGTATTCTTTTTAGATTTTGGTATGTATTTCTATCCACAG
Organism: Sebaldella sp.; assembly: GCA_018058425.1. Lineage (GTDB taxonomy): Bacteria > Fusobacteriota > Fusobacteriia > Fusobacteriales > Leptotrichiaceae > Sebaldella. Next base: position 16,567 of record JAGOZX010000005.1, on the reverse strand, counting down.
AGGCTTTAAAATGAAAGGCCAAAAGTGCTAATTCTTCTTCTGGAAAACTTATTCCAAACATTTTTTCTATATCCGATATTACTATTTTCACTAATTCTAAAACTGGATCTTTGTTTATTATCAATTCTTTAAAAACTGGATTTGATACTTTCACATTATTTTTTATTCTATATATGGCTGGTTTCATGTGGTATATAAGACAGTCTATAAGCACCTTATCATTTGAAATATCTATATCTACATATTTATTAAATTCATTAATCATCTTTTTTATGAATATCTCTTCATGAATCCAATTTTCCAAATAATATACATTAAAATTATTTGTAGTAATACCTAGAATAAAATCCGTTAATTTTAATATGATTTCTTTAGATAGTTTTCTATTTTCTAACTCTAAAATTTTCCCAAGTTCTTTTTCTACACAAATAAATTCTTTTGTATCTTCTAAAAATCCTTTATTTGTGGTCTCAAACTCTAATTCCTCTATATCTCTTTCATTAGTAACTAGAATTATCAGGTACGCGTAGAGAACATCAAAAATTTCATCTGAAACACTTATATTTAAATCATTTTGAATATTTAAAATAAATTTTTTTATATTATTCGTGTCTTTTAAAAAAAGTAATGACTCAAAAAGTTCTATCATTACCTTTTTGAATGCACTGTCTTTTTCATTCTTTATTATTGGATTTAAGTTTCTTTTTAACTCATTTATTTTAAATAACTCTATTTTATACGCCTCTCCTTTTAGCTTATAACCATTATTATTTTTATAAACTATGTTTAACTCTTCTTGTATCAACTCCTTTTTCAAAATCTTCATGTCCTTTTTTATAGTTGTTCTTGAAACACCTAATTTTTCAGAGATTTTAGTTAGATTTAATCCGCTTGAATCAAAACATATTATGAATTTTAGTATTCCTAATCTCTCTACTTGAGAAAAAATTTCAATTTCTCTTAATAATGAATATATACTTGAGATATCTTGTGTATTATCAAAATATAAGAAACCATCCTTTTTCTGTATTTGTTTTATTTTTAATACTTCTAAAAAATAATTTATATTTTCAATATTATATCTAACTGCCCTTTCTGAAATTTTGTATTTTTTCTGTATTTCTTCATAAGAAAACTTCTGATTTTTCACAAAAAAACTTAATAATTCTAATTCTCTGTGATTTAACATATACATCACCTACTATATAGAATACCTTATTTTTAAAAGCTTTCAAGGTAAACTTCCTTTCTAGATTTTTTGACAAAAAATTACCAGTATTTTTATACTGATAAACCTGCCTTCTAATTTTATAATATTTTTTATTCTAATAAATTTAAAAATTTGATTATAAAAATAAGAATTTTCACTTACTTTTATTTTCAAATAATCATATTCATATTTATACTCTTACATATTACTTGACAAACTTTATCAGACAATTATATAATCAATTTAAAAAGGATATCAAGGAGAAAATATATGAAAAAAGGAATTTTATTACTTGCATTTTTATTAACTTTTACTGTATTTGCTAATTATGAAAATGATCTTATGACAAGGATGAAGCCTATTGATCAAAAATCAGATCAAATGCTAGAAGTTTCTGTTTCAACAAAGGATATGACAGAGGCTGTTGCCTATTCATCAAAAGAATGGGATAAGGAGCTAAATGTTGTTTATAAACTTCTAATGAGTAAACTTTCACAAGAAAATCAAACTGCATTAAGAAATAAACAAAGAGAATGGATAAAAACTAGAGATAAGAAAATTGCTGATTCTATGAAAGCTAATGGCTCTATAGCTACTCTAAATGGAAGTATGACTTTTAGAACAGAGACTAAAAATAGGACAATAGAGCTTTCTAAAGCTTATGATAAGCTTATTGGAAAAAAATAAAATTATTTGAGGAGTTGTCTCAAAATAGAATTTTCAAATTGAAATTTTTCTAGTTTGAGACAGCCCCTTTGATTATTCACAAAATAGGTTTATATATTATTTTCCATAATAAAAAAGTATTAGCCTAAACCAATACTCTTTGTTATTTCACATCTAAATTTATTTAATCCATTTAACTTTTAAATCTTGATTTTTCATAATTATATGGAATACTTGTTCCCACAACTACATCCTCTATTTTTTCAATTATCATCCAATCATCCATGTTACCTTGATGTTCAAAGTCTAGTGGCGGTGATATGGCCTGTAAATCCTCAAATCCAATAAGGCAGAGCGCTTTTTTATGCCATCTTAGTTTTTATTTTTCGCTTAGATTAATCCTATCTTGATTGTCATTAATAACTTTAATAATTTCATCATCATTGAGTTTAACATGATTTTGTACACTTTCTACTCTAGCTTTGGCCGAAATTTCCTTACTTCCTTTTTTCATAAAATAAAGGGTTTCTCCCTCAAATACTCGGCTATGAGGAATCTTTCGCCCTGCTGCCCCTCTTATTATCATAGTTTTTTTATTTTCCAAAATTTTTTCTAATACTTTTTCTTTATCATCACAATACACCAAATGAACCATCCAATATCCTCCTTTTGAAAATCGAATAATTATCTTATTAGAATAAGTATACCCCATTATAAAGTGATTTCCAAAAATATTATTACTTCATTATATAGTACTCTTAAAAAAAAATACTTTTTAATCAGCAAATATAAATACTAGAACATTTGTACAAATTGAGTTCAATTGTACAGAAATGACAACTTATTTTATATTTTATGCTATATTTTATTTATGGAGGTAATAGACATGAAAAAAATAAATTTTCCTGAAAATTTTGACTGGGGAACAGCTTCAAGCGGACCACAGAGTGAAGGTTCTAAAGATAAGTTACACGAATCAGTATGGGATTACTGGTATAAAAAGGATAAGGATCGTTTTTTTGAGAAAGTAGGACCTAAAGTTACTTGTGATTCGTATCATCGTTATAAAGAAGATATAAAAATAATGAAGGAACTGGGATTAAAGTCTTTTAGAACATCAATACAGTGGACAAGATTGATAAAAGATCTGGAAACAGGTGAACCTGATCCTAAAGCTGTAGAATTTTATAATTCTTATATTGATGAAATGATAGCTAATGGAATAGAACCTGTGATGAATTTATTTCATTTTGATACTCCAATTCAGCTGGAAAAAGAATATGGAGGATTCAAGAGTAAAATTGTAGCAGAACTTTACATTAAATTTGCAGTCACAGCTTTTAAGTTGTTTGGTGACAGGGTAAAAAGATGGATAACTTTTAATGAGCCTGTAGCTCATACTAAAGGAGCTTATTTACATGATTTTATTTATCCGAATGAATTAAATACCAAATCATTTGCTCAAGCTAGCTATAATATCTTACTTGCACATGTAGGAGCCTCAAAAGCATATAGAGAACTAAATTTAGGAGGAGAAATAGGTATAGTAGTAGATCTTCTGCCACCAATACCACGGAGCTCTGAACCTGCTGATCTGTATGCATCACGTGTGGCCGATTTATTCTTTAACTTAATATTTATGGATCCTTGTGTAAAAGGTGAATATGATGATGAATATATAGAAATACTTGAAAAACATCACTGTATGTTTGATTACACAATGGAAGAATTTGAACTTATTAAAAAAAATACAGTAGATTTTATAGGAATAAACTATTACCAACCGCAGCGTGTAAAAGCACCGACATTTACGCCTAATATAAATGCACCCTTTACACCAAACTGGTATTTTGAAGACTATAGTATGCCAAATAGAAGGATGAATATTTACAGAGGATGGGAAATATATCCAAAAACAATTTATGATATAGCAATGCGTGTAAAAAATGAATATGGTAATATAAAATGGTTTATATCAGAAAATGGAATGGGTGTTCAAGATGAAATGCGTTTTCTAAATAAAGATGGTATAATAGAAGACGATTATAGAATAGAATTCATAAAAGAGCATTTAGAATGGCTGAGTAAAGCAATGGACGAGGGATCAAACTGTCAGGGTTACCACTTATGGACATTTGTAGATAATTGGTCGTGGACAAATGCTTATAAAAATAGATATGGTTATGTTTCTTTAGATCTTAAAACACGAAACAGAACAATAAAAAAATCAGGTTACTGGATAAAAAAAGTAATAGAAGAGAATGGTTTTGAGGCTTTGGAGGATAAGTACGAATAAAATCTGAAAAGTATTGGGGATATATTTATGAAATACGACTTTAATGAAAATGAGTATAATGTTTATAAATATCTGCTAAGAACAGATATTTCAAATAAGTCTGCTGAAACAATAGCAAAAGAACTTTTTGTAAGCAGAACAACTATATACAGAGTATGTAATAAAATGGGTTATAAATCATTTTCACATTTTAAATTTTCAAAAGAAACACAGGAAAAAGTAAAAGAAGAAAAGAAAATGACAGAGGTTGCAATAGATGATCTTTTAAAGATGACTCATTCTGGTGACTTAGAGAAGATAATGGATGAGATCATAATGGCAGACAGGATATTTGTTTTAGCCACACAAGCCACATGTTTTGCATCAAATTATTTCTCTAGGCAACTAGTGAATTTAGGCTTCTTTGCTGTTTCTCTAAGAGATGAATTTGAATTTTTAGAGTATAAAAAGCTTTTTAGAGAAAAAGATCTATTAATTTGTATTAGTAATTCAGGTGAAAATGATTTGATAAATAGTAATGTAAGGGATATTAAGACTAAAATTATTTCTCTAACAAAAGAAAAATCACTTCTTGAAAAAATATCACATTATTCGATAACATTTGATTTTACTAATTATAAAGCTGAAAACTCATTTGATCGTGAAAATATATTTCCAATATTTGTAATAATTCAAAAAATACTTATAAATTTAAAAGAAATTTAGAAGTATACTCAATCAGTAAATAATTAATTTGGGAGGAAATATGGAAAAATCATTGGAAAAAATGATGAATAAATTAGAAAAAGTATTGTTACCAATAGCTAATAAACTTACTTCTACAAAATGGCTTATGGCTGTAAAAGATACAATGATAACTGCAATGCCATTTTTAATAGTTGGTTCAGTATTTTTATTGTTAGCGTATCTTCCTATTCCTGGTTATGAAGGATTTATAACTGGAATATTTGGAGAGGGTTGGCAGGAAAAAATAACGTTAATAACTGGGGCCACTTTTGGAATTATAGCTCTAATAGTATTAGTAGGAACAGCTTATTTTTATTCAAGAGAGCTGGGAGTAGACAGTATTCTTTCCATAGTTTTAAGTATAGCAGTATTGTTTATTCTAACACCAGTGAAGGATGGTAATATTTCTCTTCAATGGCTTGGAACTCAGGGAATGCTTGTAAATATACTAATAGGTCTATCTGTTACTAGATTATATAAATTTATATTAGGACTGAATATAGCTCCAAAAATGCCTGATGGAGTACCACCTGGCGTTATAAAATCATTTGCAGCACTAGTTCCTATTTTTGTAATAGCAGTACTTTTCTTAGTAATACGTTTATTAATAGGCTTTACACCATTTGAAAGCATACAAGAACTAATATTTAAAATGTTTCAAATACCACTTCAAAAACTAGGCGGAAACCTTTTTTCTATGATTTTGGTTGAAATGTTAGGACAGCTTTTATGGTTTTTTGGTCTTCATGGAAATGCTATTGTTTCAGGAGTAATGGATCCTATTTGGTATGCATTATCAGCAGAAAACTTATCAGCTTTCCAAGGTCACACAGAATTAGTAAATATAGTTACAAAACAATTTAAAGAAGTCTTTTTACAAATAGGTGGTTCAGGTTCTACACTGCCTTTAGTATTTTTACTAGCTACTTCAAAATCAAAACAACTGAAAACTCTGGGGCTTTTAGCACTACCAGCAGGACTCTTTAATATTAACGAACCCGTTATATTTGGATTACCTATAGTTTTATCACCAGTTTTATTTATTCCTTGGATACTGACTACACCTATTCTAGCAGGAGTTACATACTTTTCTATGTGGAGTGGACTTGTACCTTACACATCAGGAGTTGCAATTCCTTGGACTACGCCGACTATAATAAGTGGAGCTTTAGTTTCAGGTCCTAAGGGAGCCATTCTTCAAGTAGTATTGATAATAATAAGTCTGGTTATATATTATCCATTTTTCAAAATGGTAGAAAAACAAAAATTAAGAGAAGAAAGTAAATTAGGGGAAGTATAAACTTTAGAAATACCTTTAACATCAATACTTAGCAGGAGATATTTTCTCCTGCTTTGAAATTCTTCTTACAAAAAATACAGAAAAATATCTGTATTTTTTTATTCTTTCAATTCTTTTCTTGTTATCTAGTACTCAAATAAAGACTTATTTCATCTTGATATAAATAACTAAATACAGTAACCTTATTGATAATTCTTTATACACTTTTCAACCATATTCCAAAATTCATCAACATCGATATTCATTCCAACCTTTGTGTTATGTGGTTTTTTTAGTACATCAAGAACATCACAAACTGAACGTCCATAACATAATTCACTTTTTATATCTATCTCTGTATACATTGATTTCACTGTAAAGAGAGATGGTTCTGTCAAATATGCAATACAAGTGGCATCATGTAAAGGCCCGCCATCAAGACCAAATGCTTCTTTTTGTGATTTCAATACAAAATTCATAATATCACTAAACAAAGCTGATGCCTTATTTCCAATAGCTTCCATTCTTTTTATTATATCTTTAGTACATATAGTCTGGTTAGTTAAATCCAATCCCATCATTACAATTGGTGCACCTGAGGTAAACACCACATGAGCAGCTTCTGGATCAGCATAGAAATTAAATTCAGCAGATGGTGTAAAATTCCCAATCGAATAAGCTCCTCCCATTAACACAATTTCCTGAATTTTAGGTATTATTCTTGGCTCAATACGCATAGCCATAGCAATATTAGTCAATGGACCTACTGGAACAAGAGTAATATCCCCATCCGATGCCATAAGAGTTTCAATTATGTAGGAAATAGCGTGTTTATCTTCTGCTTTTATTTTGAGTGGCCCAAAAACTGGACCATCAAGTCCTGTTTCTCCATGGACATTTGCAGCAACTACTTGTTCTCGTACCATGGGAAGTGGTACTCCAGCATATATAGGCACTTTAATATTTAATGCCTGGCACACATTTAATCCATTTTTACATGTCTTTTCAAGTGTCTGGTTTCCTGCAACTATTGTGATACCTAATAAATCAAGCTTTGGATTATTAGCAGCCATCAAGATGGCAATAGCGTCATCATGCCCTGGATCACAGTCTATAATAATTTTTCGTTTTTCCATTTTTTTATTTCCTCCTATAATAAGCTTGGGTGTCGACATCCTTAGTTGAATTATATTATAATTCGAGCTATAATTATATGAGAAATCTCACAATTAGTTTAAAAGGAGGAAAATTCATGCATGAAGTTAAAAATAAATCGAGTATAAATGATGAAATTCAAAAGTCAGGTTTTATGAATCTTTTTTCATTTCCAGTTGATTCTTTTGTAAAATTAATAACTTTTTTACCTAATGAATATATTATCAAAGAAAATACATTACCTTCTCACCTTTTCTTTTTGACTTCTGGTCGAGCTAAACTTTATACAACACTCGCTAATGGTAAAATTGCATTAATTGACTTTTTTAGAGCTCCTTGTTTTGTTGGAGAAATGGAGCTTATAGGTCACACACAAGATATTTGTTCAGTACAGGCAATCGAACCTTGTCTATGCCTAGCACTGCCTATTACACAATGTAGAGAAATGCTGTTAGCAGACCCAGTTTTTCTTCGTGAAATATGCCTATATCTTGGAGATAAAAATGCAAAAAATATCCGATCCTTAACAAAAAATCAAGCATATTCTCTTGAAAACCGCCTTGCTGGTTTTATTCTGCTATCAACTTCTACTAATATTTACGAAGAAAAACACAGCCATGCTGCTGAGTATCTTGGTGTATCTTATCGCCATTTGCTATATGTAATGGCTCAATTTGTGGAGAAAGGGTTCTTGAAAAAAGAAAATCGTATCTATCAAATTTCCAATAGACAAGCCTTATTACAACTAGCTCATATTGTTGACCCTGATCTATTTTTTGGGTAATACTCAAAAAAACAGATCACATATACTCTATGAAAAAAGCCATAAAATATAAATAATAATATACTTTACGGCTTTTGATCAAATTTTAAAACACTTTATGACATTATCAATTATTTCCAACATATCCTACACTTTCGACCATTTCCTGTCCTTGCTTACTTAAAAACCAGTTTATCAAAGAATCTAATTTAGGATTTTTTACATCTTCTCTTGTTACTAAATATACATCTACTGTATATGGGTACTTTCCATTTCTTATATTTTCCGCTGTTGGTTCTATTCCGTTTATAGCTAATAATTTTATATTTTCATTTTTATTCATACCAGAAGCATAATATCTAAATGAATATCCTATTGCTTCATCATAATTACGATAATCTGCAACTCTATCTACTATTTCCCCCATAAATTGTGAATATTCTTCTCTTAATGGTTTTGCAAGCTGTATACCTTTCATGATTTTGTTCTCCATTATTGTTTGACTTCCTGAATTTTCAGGTCTCTGAAAAGGCATTATTCTTTTATTTTTCCCACCTACACTCTTCCAATTAGTTATTTCTTTTGTATATATTCCTTGAATTTCTGTAACACTTAAACTGTTAACCTTATTCTTTTTATTAACAAAAAATACAAAGGCCTCACGTCCAATTGGAATCAATTTTAATTTTACACCTTTACTTTTAGCCATTTCAAGTTGTTTTTTTGAAGGTTCTGCTACAAATATAGCATCTACTTCTTTATTCATAAGCCTTTCATATGCTGTAGGCGTAGTGTTACACTGAACATATTTTTCTACATTATCTACATTTAATCCTTTGTATATTCCCTGTACTGCAGCTGCATAAATTGGATAAGCAGCAGTTGCACCATCTAAAAGTGGATAATTATCATTAATAGCTAAATTTGGAGCCTGTTTAAAAGTATAAAGCTTATTATTAGTACCAAAAGGAAAATATTGATCAAGGTCTACTTCATCTTTTACACTTTCTATTTTGTAATCTGCACCTAATACAACTCTTTTTCTAGCTTCAATCTGAAAAATACCAATTCCCATCAAAACTAAAGTTACTAAAAAAACACTAAATAGTTTCATTTTCCCTCCAGATATCTTGGCCTTATTTTTTCTTGCTCCTATACTAAACGCAATTGTAAACATCACACTTACAATTATTGGAAATAAAAATAATAAATAATTATTTTCAAAAAGTTGAAAGAAAATCATATATGAAAAATATTGAAAATGTGAAATCCAAAATATCCAAAATAAGTCACTCTTTGTATCTCCTTTACTCACAAACATTGCTATAACCCAAAATATTGAAGTATACATTATTGACATTAACATTGGTAAATACCTTATATAAATATCTTCTGGAATTACTGTTTTTTTTGTATAAAAATATCCTGCTGTTAGCAGTACAATAAATATAAGTATCGTTATTATTATTCCAAATGCATCTAAAAATATTATCAATGCAGATAAACTTGATAAAAGCAGTGGAACTAGAAACAATAACACTAAAAATGTCCTTATAACATATTTTTTATTTTCATTCATTAAAGCTCTCCTTTTTTTATTTTTAATAGGTGCCATTCCAATTTTTCTAAAAAACTAAAATAGCACCTATCCCTTTTACTTTTTACTAGGTTTTATTAACCCTCTTTCTGCATGTACTGTCATAAATATGTAACAATCCTTTGCGTATTCACTGCATTCTTCTAAAGCTCTTTTATCAGCTGCACTTTCATTTAAGTCTCTCGCCACTCCATAAGATCCATCTGTCTTGGAAACTGAGTAAGTTGCGTATTCTTTATCTCCATATGTTATTATTGCAGTACATTTTTTGCCACCCATTCTTCGACAATCTGCTTCAGCAGCATTTATTGCTTCTATTTCTGTTTCATGACTCCATGACCATCCATTTTTTCCAAGTTCAGAATCTAGAGCAATAGCTCCCCATATTTTGGGATTATATTCACTTTTTGATGATGTTCCTTCCAATGCGCATACATTTACAAGGACCTTACAGTTTTTTCCACCACTTTTTTCACATTTTTTTATTGCTTTTTCATTTGAGCGTACCACTCTCGTATTATACCCGATCTTACCATACACTGCTATTGCTGAATCAGACTCCAATATTTTATCTGTTTCTGAGTATGCTATGGCTACACAACGTTTAACATCTACATTAATCACTTTACAATGTTCTCCACAGCCAGAAATAACAGTCTCTCTTGCAGATTTTCTAGTTGGATATGCTGAGGCACTCGACCATTGTCCTGTTTCGATATCCACTGCTATTGCGCCATAATAATTAGGCGCCACATATACAGGTGCCTGATTACCTCCAGTCTTTCCAAAACATACATCAGGTGGGATACCTACACCACACACATTACCAGCATTACCAAATACATTGAACCCAAATAATAAAAATAGTATGCTTGTTACAAAAAATAATTTTTTCATCATTACTCCTCCTTGTATAATAAAGTCACTGTTTATTGATAAATTTAGGCTAATAGAAAATTTATCACTAGTTTTTCTTAGCTCCTTTGTTTTATTTCTTCAATAATTATACCATAGAATTAATAATTTTTCCCTTATTATATCACTGGTAAATAAAAAATAGGCTCTCTAAAGCCTATCTTTGTTTATCTTATGCTACAAGAATCCATAACCTTTTTTATCTTACCAGCTAATCCAATCAATTGTTTTTTAGGAACACTGCAAATAGCTACTCTTAAACCTTCGTCTAAAATCACTGTAAATATACCATGGTTCTGAAGTTCTAATCCTATTTTTTCTGTTTTACTTCCTAGTGGTATTGTGATAAAAAAACCACCTCTATATGTACACATTGGTAAGCCAATTTCATTTGCTTCAGTAATAAATATATCTGATCTTTCTCTCATTAAATCAATATATTCTTGTCTTTCTTTTTTTAACTCATTAAATAGATTTTCATTTGATACAATATCTGAAAATAATCTCATTCCACCTCTAGAAATATTAGACCATCTACTACGACATGAGAATTCATTTGCTCTTCTAAAATCCTCTATTACTTTTTTACTTGAAGATAAAGCTAATTGTGCTCCCACTCTTAATCCATATTCTGTAAAAGCTTTAGAAATACTAAATGAAAAAACTACTAATATATTTTCAGGAAGTCCTATAAAATATTTCATATACTCTCTAGTTACTTTTTTACCACGGAAATCATAGTCTATATATGCTATATCATTCAATAATATTACTTCACCTTTTGAACTAATCTCTATTAAAAACTCTCTTAATTCTTTCCACTCTTCTAATGATAATGAATAACCTGTAGGGTTATGACAAGGATCATTTATTATAGCAAGGACTTTTCCTTGTTCTTTAATTATTTTAGTCACTTTTTCTTTGAAATTTTCTAAATTAAATGTCCCGTTTTCGTTAAACAAGCTATATAATTCATACTTATTTTCAAATTCTTCTGCCATTATTTTATATGATTCCCACATCCAATCTGGAATCAATATTTTTTCCCCTCTGTCTACATAGTTCCATATTGTATTACTTACTGCACCACTTCCTCCAGGAGTTGCCACAGCATCAAGATATGAGTCTTTAAACACTACTTCATAGTCCTCGCCAAGCACTACTTTTTTTACACATTCTAAATAAGTCGGATCTCCAGAAAATGAACTGGCATATGCTGCAATTTCATCATCTGGAAGGTTTTTATACACATTAGCAACAGTTTTAAAGTTAACAAACTTAGCATCTTCATTACATAATACACCTATTGTTGCATCAATTACATTTTCCGCCCCTATTTCTTCTTTTAATTTTTTAGCTTTAGCTACCACTGAGAACACCTTATCTACAATGGACTTTTCTTTTGAATGATTTGCTAACACTTTTATCCTCCTCATTTGTTTACTATACTTTTATAATTAATTTGTTAAGATCTTTTCTAATCTGGTTGCCATATCAGGAATATAATTAACAGAAACATCATTAAGCCATTCTCTCTGTATCACAGGTCCTTTTTCTATTAGTTTTCTCCCTGTTGTTGTTTTATAAAAAGTTAATATATCTTTTATTTCCTTTTCTGAATAATTACTGTCATAGAGTTCTTCTTGCTTTGTGATTATATAATTTAAAAAATCCTGCATTTCTTTTGCAAAAGCAGCCTTTTGACTTTCAGTTAGATTTGAATTATTTCTTAATAATCCACTTAAAAGTTCGTCAGCCAATTTAGAAGCTGTATCATCTAAATTTATGACTGTTAGTAATTCTTTGATCATTTTTTGCTTATTTGTTTCGGCTGAAAACCCAGTTGCTCCTATTAAAAATATTAAGATTACTATACTTAAAAATCTTTTCATTACTAACCTCCTGTTTTCATATATAAATAATTATAACATATATCAAAAGGTTTTTTTCGGTTTTTTTATTATTTATAAAAAAAACTATTGATTGGTTTTATCAATAGTTTTTAAGGGGGTATATGAAAAAATTACTCTCTTTATTAGCATATATAATTATACAAAGAATAGCTTAGCTTTCACTTTTTTTATCCTTTATATATTGTTTTTATTTCCTTTTTTTACATAAAGGATAAAAAAGATCACTTCCAGCCCTCTAATTGATTCTCTCTAATTTCCACTCTTCCTTTATAATCTGTTTTATAATAATTTTTATCTAAACCAGATTCAAATCCGCCATAAACAGGATTAGGTAAAATAAAGTATTTTTTCCCAAACTCAGCTTTTAACTCATCTACTTTGTCTCTCTTTTCCTGACTTGTAGACCCTAAGTCTATAAAATCATTTAAGTCATCCCCCACATAAATAATAACTTTATACCCTGAGTCCTCGATTACTTTCCTTCTAGCTTCCTTGCTAGACTCTTTTGTTTTCAAAATTAAATGTGTGTTATCTACAATAAATCCTTCTTTTTCTAAATTATTTAATGTACTTAATCTCTCATCTTCATTTCTATTTGTAATAAAGAAAACTTCCCCTCCATTTTTATACACATAACTTACAAATCCCACTGCTCCTGGTATAGCTGTAGCTTTTTCAGCTTTTACCCACTCATCCCAAGCCTTTTTAGAATAGTTTTTTCCTTCTTTTATATATTCTCCTTGTGTATAAATATTATTTAACACTGTTTCATCAATATCCATTATTACGGCTAGTTTTTTATTTTTATTATCTAGGTTCAGTTTTTCTATTAAAAACCTATCTTTAGCAGCATTATATACTTGATATGCTAAAGCTCTATATTCTCCTGATTCCTGCATCCACACTGTTCCTAATACTGTTTGCTGAGATTGTAACTTTTCATAACTCATCTGAACTGTCTCTTCGCTTTTTGTACTATTAACAGCTTTTGTTTTTGAAACTGTTGAAGAAGTTGTAGAGCATGAAACTAATAATAATAATAAAGTAAAACTAATAATAACCAATGATTTTTTCACTAAACTCCTCCTTAATTTCTAGATTTTTCGAATTATAAACTTAAAAGCATTATTTCATAATTATACTTCTATACTTCAAAAAATAATCTTATTAATTCTTTCAAGTCATATAAGTCATCTACACCACAAAGTTCTCTTGCTGAGTGCATTGCCAACATTGGTATTCCTAAATCCACCGAATCAATATCTAAATGAGTAGAAGATATTGGCCCTATTGTAGAACCTCCTACTTCTTTTGAGTTATTTACGAAATATTGGATTTTTACATCTTCATCTTGTAAGATTTGTTTTATCACACTAATTGAATAACCATCAGATGTATATCTCTGATTTGCACTTATTTTCATAACTACACCTTCATTTAGTCTAGGTCTATTTGTTATATCCATTTTCCCTATAAATGCCGGATGTGCTGCATGTGCTCCATCAGCTGATACTAAAAATGAATTGCTTAAACCTCTTAAAAAGCCTTCTCTTCCTATACCTAACGCTAAGTATATTCTCTCTAGAAAACTAGAAAGATAATTTGAGTCAGCACCTTGCTTTGTAGAGCTGCCTATCTCCTCATTATCAAATCCTATAAAAACATTTATTTTATCATTATTTTTTTTAGTTTCAATTAATCCAATAATACCTGAATATACTGAAGCTAGATTATCTATTTTGGTTACTGACACCATTTCATTTTCTATTCCTAATAGTGTTCCTTTTTCATAGTCATATAAAAATAAATCAAAGTCTAGTATTTCCGATTTTTTAATTTTACACTCTTTAGCTATTAAATTTATTAGAAAATTTTCCTTTTCAAAACTTTCGTTAACTAATCCAATTATTGGTAAAACATCATTTTGCTTATCTATTTCCACACCTTGATTTACATTTCTATTTTGATGTATAGCTAAATTAGGTATTGTCATAAGTGGTCTATCTATATTTATAGTTATAGTTTTTGGTTTAAATGGATTTTTAGACTTCACAACCACTCTACCCGCTATAGATAATGGTCTGTCAAACCATGTACTTAGTATAGGTCCACCATATACTTCGGTATTTAATCTCACTATATTTTCCACAGTTATTTCAGGATTTGGCTTTATTCTAAAACAAGGAGAATCAGTATGTGATCCTACTATTTTGAATCCTGAATCGATATTAACTTTTTTTCCAATAGTAAAAGCCATTATAGTTGAGTTTGTTCTTTTTATATAATATTTTCCACCTAATTCTAATTTCCATTCTTCACTTGGCTCCAACCTTGTAAAGCCTTTTTTTTCTAATATATTAGAGCAATTTTTAGTCACATGATAACTGCTCGGACTATTATTTACAAATTCAATAAAATCTTTAGCAAACTTTTTTTTCATATTTTTCCTTTCATTTACAATATTTTTGATTTATAAAAATAGTATAAACTCCTATCTTCATCATGTCAAGAAGAAAAATACTTAAAATGAGAAACAAAAGATTTTAAAATCGCTAGTTTTTCACAATAATATAAGTTTATTATTACACAAAAAAAGCCGCTACATATTTATTTTTGTAACGGCTTTTTTTCTTGCTTATTATTTTTGTGCAAAAAAATCATTTACATCTGTTAAATCCCATGTATCCCATTTTTCACTATTATAAAATAAAAAATGATCATAATTAGCATATCCTATTGAACCAGTTATTTTTTCCTTTTCTGTAAAATCAAACATATCCTCATTAAAATATAGTGTGTGCTCTACATCATCATAAAATATTTCACTTTTACGTACCTTTTTGTTAAAAGATTTTTTATCTTTAGAATTACTTATCACTACTTTTACACCGTTGTCTTGCCACTTTGAAGTAAAACTTTTACTCAAAGAATTCAGCAAAGTTTCCTTTTCAGGTTTACTCAATTCTGAAATTTTATTTAATTCATCTTCAAAAATATCCTGTTTTGAAACACTTTCTAAAAAATAACTATATAATTTTTCTGCTGCACTTACTTTTCCAGAAATTCTATATCCAGACAGTTTATATAGTCTAGCTTCTGTATCTCTTCCTTTTTTTGTAAACATGTGAAGCGGAAGACCATTAAAATTAAATTCTTGATCAGAATTTACAACCAAGTAATCGGGTCCTTTTATATCTATGTATACTGTAGAACTAAATGCCATACCACCAATTAAAATCAATAAAAACAATATTTTTCTCATACTTTCTCCAATCTAAATTTTTTAAAATTTTTCAATATTGACTATCTTATTCTTTTTGAAATTCGTTATACTTTTAATATTGCCATCTTTATAATACTCTTTCCATACACCATTTTTTTGATTATTTATATAGTTGCCCTCTTTTAAAATAGTTCCATTATCATAAAAAGAAGTATACTCAATAGCACTTCCATTTATTCTTTTTCTTTGATCTAAAATACCATTTACATCATACTTCATTATTTCCACAACATTGTTAGGTAATAAATTTTCCTCGTAAAAAACTTTATCTTTTCTATTAAAACATTTTACATTACCATTTGGATAACCATTTTGAAAATCTGCTTCTATTTTTGATATTTTAGTCATATTAATATTTTCAATGTCACATAAACTAGAAACATTGTGTGCTTCCATTGATGAAATGCTTAATTCTTCTGGAAAACCTAAAATGATTACACTAGTATTAATTAAAATACCATTCTTAGAAAATGTCTTTGTCTTATTTTTACCTTTTTCCATTTTAATATCAGAAAAATCTACTTCATCAACAGCAAAAATACTAAATGATAAAAAAATTAGCAATAAAAAAAACCTCATAATTACACCTCCCCTGCATAAATATACTCTATTATACATATAAATAAAAATATATTCAATCTTTTATTACTTATTTATATCAATAAATTTAATTTATTTCATTTCCTAAAATTATCAACAAATAATATTTTTTCTACCTTTTATTTATTTATTTTAAACTTACTTGATATTACTCTATTAAAGAG
>JAGOZX010000164.1 GCA_018058425.1 Sebaldella sp. | reverse complement strand
ATAAAGGGTTTTAAAAATTAAACTGATATCCGAATGATAAAGTCAACTTTTTTATATCAAATTTATAATCATCACTGAAACCTTCTTTATCTTCATAATTATATATTTTTTCTTCTGCTTCTGATTGTGTTATATCGTATGTCAAATCTACTAAAAAATTCTTATACTCTATACCAATTCCTAATCCATAATACACGCCATTCTTCATGTCAGCTTTGTAATCTTCTACCAATTTTCCTGAATACATATTATTTAAGTTAATACTTGTTTCTCCTGAATTAAATGAATAACCTAAATTAACTTTAATATATGGTGTTATATCTGTAAAATTTCTAAAATTATATCTTGCTGTAATATATACCGGAATACTAGTTAAACTATCCGAATCATAGCTGTAATCTATATTTTCGGAAATTTCTCTCCTGTTTCCTGGTTGATCCATATCACTTCTTCTATATTCTAATCCTGCACCTATCTGAAAATTTGTTAGTACTTCTCTTCTATATTCTAATCCAAAATAATAACCGCTTTCTACAAATTTATCTAAATCATATTCAGAAGCTCCATCATCTTCAAAATTAGTAGAACTTGACAAATTATACCCTCCTCTTATTTCAATTACATTCTGTCCTGCAAATGATAGTGAACCTATTAAACCAATAATAATTAATATTTTTTTCATGTTCCCTCCTAATATTATAAAAAATTTAGTAACAAAGTATTAATATCATATATTATATACAATTGTCAATTTTTTTAATTAGGCGAAGTAACTCCATTTTTCTTTTTCTATAGAAGACATACCTTAAATTCCACTTTCAAAAATTGGGGGGAGGGTAAAAGGGATCCACTTATGATTCTTAAAGCATATTTTCATTCCTAACTGTTTTACAAAACGTTATTTAAGAGGTTTATGTTGCCCTAGAGTGTTTTTTGCAGAAAAGACTACCTGTTCCTTGCCTCTAAATTTTGAAGGGCTTAAATCAAGGATAATATTTCTGTTTTTTATTTAATTTATTTTTATTTTTTTTCTTTATTTCCCAATACTTCCTCCCACACTTCCGACATTTTTGTTGTCTGAAAATACCTCAAATAAGTATTTAATACTGGCATATCTCTTTCTTTCCTTAATTCACTCTGCGTTAATCTTCTTCCTTTTTCTTTATACTTTTTATATAAGATATCTCCTAGCTCTGCTTTTGTGTATATAGTTCTTCCTGATTTTTTAGTTTTAAATCCTGCTAATCTTCTTAGGTTATTCATATTTCCAAATCTTACTAATAATATTTCTGAACTGTATGGAAAATCTGTATCACGAAGATCTTTTTCTGAAGCCCCATATTCACTTTTTCCTGATTCGCGTGAATACTTTATATACATCTCTACTAATTCTTCTTTTGTATGTATTACTTTACTAATATTATATATTTCAGCTTCATTCATTAATTTCAAAAATTTATTCCAACTGCCGAAGTGCTTTCCTATAGTCTCTATTCTGATTCCTATTTCTTTTTGCATCATATCTGAACTTATTCTTTTATTTTTATACTTTTTTTTCTTTAATCTTCTATATGCTCCTATTATTTCTCCATCTGTATATGCATATACTACTCTCTTCAGTTTTAATGTTTGTACCAATTCATCCCAGCTCCATAATTTTTTTACATAAGTCCACGATGGAACTCCTTCCAGTTTTTCTATATCTGTTCTATATTTTAATTTTCCCAGTTTAACTTTTTCTTTCAGAACTTCCAGCAGCTTTTCTTTGTCATATTCTATATATCCTCTAAATTTTTTCAGCCCTAATTCTATTAACGCTTTTTCCCAACTTCCAAATACTTTAGCCACTGTTTCTGCACAACAGTAATTTTTATCTTTATTGAAATCTTGCATACTTATTTTATTATTTTTTTTATAAAATTCTTTCAATTGTCGACTTATTTCTTCTTTTGTTAATTTCTTTACCGGAATTCCAGCTTGCTTTAAAGCTTTTTCCCATGAACCAAATCTTAAAGTTACAGTATAAAAACTGCAAACACTTTTATCTGCTTTAAAAGTAGAACTGTTCATATTTGGATTTTTCTGGTAGTGTCTTTTTATTTGAGATAGTATTTCTTCATCACTATAAATTACTCTACGCTCTTTTTCTAAACCTAATTTTTCAAGGGCTTTTTCCCAGCTGCCAAATTTTTTTATCACTGTTGTTATTGAACATACTGTTTTATCTTCTCCAAAGAATTTTCTTGTCATTTTCTCATGCCTTTTATAATGATCCTGCATCTGTTTTAATACTTCCTCTTCGGTATATCTTATTTTTCCTGCCATTAAACCTCCAAAACATTTTCATATAATTTAACATAATTTTATTATTTATTCAAATCACAACTATATCAAAAAAACTGCTATCTTTTTTACAGCAGCTCTTCTTCTAGCCCTTCAGCCAGTTTACAATATCCAGCTCTTCAGCATTCTCAATCTTCTGAACTTTATAATATCTCTTGCTTCTTATACTTTTAAAATAATAGTACTTTTTATTTGAAGATATCAGTTCTAAGTCTGAAGATTTTAAATTAAATTCCAGATGTGTTAATTGCCTTCTGTATATCAATATCTTTAACATTCAGCTTCCTTCTCCATTTTATAAAACATTGGTCTTGAACATCCTATATCTTTACAGGCTTTGGTTACACTTATATATTCAGGATTATCCTTATTTCTTGTTAGCGGATATATTTCTTTAAATTTCTTTCGGTATTTTTCCTCTTTATTTCTTCCTAAATGCTGTCCTCTGGCTTTAGCTCTCTCAATTCCTTCCTGCTGCCTCTTTCTGAGCTCTTTTCTTTCCCATTCTGCTCTCAGAAGATCTACTTCCAGCATTGTATCAAGCATTGCATTTAACATCGCTTCTGCCAATGAGTCTGCTGTTTTATCAATTAGTTTGGTCTTCAGGAACTCGTTTAAATACTCCTGATCTATTGATTCTACAATCACTTTTTTATCTGCAAGCTTTACAA
>JAGOZX010000107.1 GCA_018058425.1 Sebaldella sp. | reverse complement strand
GTGGCGTACCTAAGAGGAGTCGAACCTCTAACCTTCTGGTCCGTAGCCAGACACTCTATCCAATTGAGCTATAGGTACAAAATAAAAAAATGGCGGAGAAGGAGGGATTTGAACCCTCGATCCAAGTCTCCCCGGATACTCCCTTAGCAGGGGAGCGCATTCGGCCACTCTGCCACTTCTCCACATAAATTAAATTGACCAAAGATCAGAATTCATTGATAATTCCAACCATCGCAAGAAAGATGATACCATAAAATATGGTGTGTTGTCAAGATTAAATTTAATAAAACTACCTAAAAAATCTCAAACCCATAAAATTTAAAGTTTTAAACTATAAAAACTCTGATATAAATCTACTTTTCTATAAAAACATTTTCTCTATTCTTTTATCTGGAACAATCCACATAATAGCTACAAGTATATAGAATCCTAAAGAAACAAATGGATTTATAAATCCTGAAACAACTCCTAAAAAATAAAAAATTGGTGATAGCTTCCCTTTTGTGTCTTTTCCAACAGCCTTTTTTAATTTTGAATCATTACCCTGGGACTTTATTATTATATTTTGAAGCATAACATACGAAATTGCTGACATTAAAAGTATAATTCCATATGTTATTGTTCCTGTATCAGAAAAATTAGTCTCCCCCATCCAACTCGTGCTAAATGGTATTAAAGAAAGCCAAAATAACAAATTGAAATTTGCCCATAAAATCTTCCCATTTATTTTTTCCACAGTTAAAAACATATGATGGTGATTATTCCAATAAATTCCGACATAAATAAAACTTAAAACATAACTAAAAAACTTAGGCCCTAATCTCAATATATCAGAAATTTCAGCACCAGCAGGAGCTTTCAATTCCAAAACCATAATTGTCAATATGATGGCTAACACACCATCACTAAATGCTTCTAATCTACTCTTCCCAAACATTTCATGCCTCTTTTCCAGTTATTTATATACTTTTTATTTTTCATAAGTGTATTACTTTTATATAGCTTTATTCTACTTCAAACTACCCTACTCTCCAGTTACCTCTTGTATTCTTACTTTTCTATTTATACTTATCTTTAAAATTTACCATCTTCTTCTATTCTATAGTCAGTACAACTAAAATTTACATTTTCTGATTTAAATTTAAATTTTTCCATTGTTATCTCTATAATTTTTCATTTGTCAACATGTTATATTTTTTATTATATATTATTTATAACAAAATTCCAATAAAAAATTAAAACCTTATAAAATAAGTATTATATGCTATTTCACGAACTACTTCACATAAAAAACACACTTACCTAGTAAAATTGTCTTAGAACTTTAAATTAATAAATTCAAACTATACTATAAATATAGTATAATAACCTTATCTATATTTAATTGGAGGTAATCATGAAATATCTACTTAGTGTATTCACATTATTAACTATATTTTCTTGTCAGTCAGTTACTAATAATAATGATGATGCATCACAGGCAACTAAAACTATAGGTATGCCTAATCCTGCTTCTGCTTATTGCGTTAAACAAGGTGGACAGTCAATAATAAAAAAGGATTCAAATGGGAATAGCTACGGAATATGCAAATTTAAAGATGGAAAAGAAGTCGATGAATGGGAATATTTTAGAGAAAATAATAAATAGTTAGATTTAAAAATAGGAAGAAATGGCTTTGGTGCCTTTCTTCCTATTTTGTTATTTTATTTTTTACTTATTATTGTGTCTTCTTCTCTATTTGCTCTTCTTCAAAGTTTTGCATGTTTGAGATCCTCACGAAGCGCAGCTTCTCAGGATGACAGATTTAAGGGTTTTTCTTACTTTATAGAAATTCTATCAAGTCATTAATATTATTGATATTTTAGTCATAAATATTTAAATTATAAACATTTAAAACCAAAGCCTCACAAACTGTCATCCTGAGGAATGCAATGACGTGAGGATCTGAGATGTTTAACATAAAGAAATTTACCAATAATATAATTCATTCCAAAACAATCACAATTACAGATTATAATAATTCCCCAATAATTTTTTTACATATCCACACATCTTCCAATGCCAAAAGAAAATATAATTAATTAATTAGAAAAATATATTGCTTTTTAGCAATTTATATTATATAATATATGCAGGTGATATAAAATGAATAAACTAGAAGTTTTAGGTAATAAAATACGAGAATTGCGAGAAAATAAGGGATGGTCCCTTGATAAACTTTCGGAAGAATTAAGCAAGGAAAACTTGGATGTTGTTTCATCTACCTTATTCAGAATAGAAAAAGGACAAAGAAAAAAGATTGATACTCTTTTGCTCTTGAGTCTTTCTAAAGTTTTCAATTATAATTTTTTTCAAATGCTTGATGATCAAATCTTCAAAACTGATGAATATCTAGAAGTCGAAGATCAAAGTTTATATATTTATGGCTTTGCCTCAGCTGGAAATGGTTATTTAGACCTCACTGACTATGAAGTTATGGAAGTTTCTCTTCCAAAAGAGATCAGATATAAAAAAGGACTCTTTGGAATTAAAGTCCACGGTGAAAGCATGGAGCCAGAATTTTATGATAATGATATTCTAATTTTAAATCCTGTGTGTCCCGAATGGAAAGAACTAAATAATAAAGTTTTAGTTATTGATTTAAATGGAGAAAGATTTGTTAAGCTTCTTAAATACTATGAAGATGGTAGAGCTTATTTATTTAGCTATAATGAAATATATCCTCCAATTCAAATAAATGAAGATGATGATTTAAAATGTGTTGGAAAAGTTATATACAGTTTTCGATCATACTCATAAAATAATTAATAAAGTTAATTTAAAACCTCTGCTTTCTGCATGAATCCAATAACTTTAAAAATTAATTTTATTTTTTCGTTGACAAAAAGCAATAAAAATGTTATTATATTAATATATCAAAAGTTACTCAATCTTCATCTTTATAAGATTTTTTATAGTTTTAAATATATTAATTAAGAAAATGATCTTATCTTTGCAATATTTTTTTATCTTATCTATTGACAAAAGGCAATAAAACAAAAATATTTTAAAAATGAAAGTGGTGACCTAAATTATGACAAAAATAGAAATACGTTGTAAAACATGTGGTAAGTTACATATGGAAGTTGAAATCGAAGGAAAACTAAAATATGATTTTAAATGTAAAAAATGTAAAAACCAAAATATTGGTGTCATAATTAGGAAATTTGCCACTGAAATCTAAAATACAATTTATACTCAGCGTCCCAAGCGGACCTTCTATGTAGAAATACATGGCAGGTCCGCTTTTTATTTTAAAAATTAAAAGGAGGAAACATATGAAATCAGTTTATAAAAAATTTAAATCGAACAAAAGAAAAGAAAAATACCTATTTGTTTTAATTAACAACATTAATTTAACTTCTAATCATAGTAATTTAAAACTTGTAGAGGAACACCTTAAATCAGCAAAGGAAAAAAATGCAAGAATACTTCTTGGAGGTAATACTCTAAATTTCTTTAAGATCAATAAAAACTTTGCAATAAGAAAAAATCAAAAAGAAGAATTTAATCAAAAGCTCTCTCTGGACTTTGCATATGAATTCCTTAAACCCTATGCTAATAATATTGAATTTATAACTTATAAAAATTCTGATTTGATTGAATTACTTCCGTTAAGAAAATTAGTAAATAAACTTAATTACAATTTGGATTGCGATATTGAATTATCACCAGAAAAAAATTGGTTTACTGCTCATTTTCATATGAATAATTCAAGTTATAAATATAATATTTTTTTTAATGAAGGAAAAACTAAATCTCCCGTTACTAAAGGAAAAATCCAGCATAGCAGGCTAGCAGAAAAAATAGATGGCGCTGATGCAATATGGCTGTATGGACAAAATAATGACTACGAACATACCAGAATAATTGAAACTTTAAATTCCAAAAATGAAATTACTCATAAAGAAATTTTAGAACTAAGAACTCCTTCTTACTATAAAAAATCTGTAATTAATTCTAAAGATAAGATTATCGAATCTATTGGGGGAAGATGGCTGGAAATTGAACTATATCGTTCTGATAAATATGGGATTTTGATGAAACATAAAAGTTATAAAATTTAACTTTATTTCAAAATTTCAAAATCAAAAATATTAAAAATTCACCACTACTACTACTACTTTTTAATATCAAAATATAAAATATAAAAAAATTGGAGGAAAATAATATGCTAGGAATAACAATCGTTATATGTGTCTTTTTATTTATGACTACTGCTTTAATATTAAGTACTATTGAGAACAAAAGTAAAATAAACAACGAACTTTTAGATATACTTGAAAATTTAAATGAAAGACTTAAAATTTTAGAAAAAAAATCAAACTCTGTTAACAACCCATACTTTTATAAGGAAGGTGAAGATGATGAAAAAACAATATAAAGAATATAAAACACTTGATAAGGATATCTCAGATCTAATTATTTATGATGACAATATGTTTTTATCACCAGAAAATGAAATTGAATTTATAGAAGATATTGATGATCTTAATTTACTTGAGTTAAAAAAATATATTATTGAAAAAATTGATAATGGAGACTTTATTAATCTCTTAGAAAAACTTTGTAGAAATAGACTTATGAAAATAATTCCTATGCTTGTTTTAGATGAAAAAGAATATGAAATATATAGTTTATTCTATAAAAATAGAGAAACTCAATCTGAGATTGGTAAAAAAATTGGAGTAACAAGACAGTCAATAAGCAAGATTTTAAAAAAAATCAATGGGAAATTTGATTATGCCAGTCAAAACATCACTAATCATTACCATGAACAAGTTATGTAAAGTATATGGTTGACTAATTAGTATATAGTGAAGATAACAAATTTTTCTATAAAGATTGGAGTGAAAAAAATGAAATATGATCAAGTCATAAAAAGGCATCTGCCTATAAACAAGAAAAGAACAGGTAAAAAACTAGACTTTCAATGGATCACAGTTCATAACACAGGAAATCCAAAAAGTGTTGCTGATAGTGAAAGAAGATGGCTTCAAAATCCTGAAAACACTACTTCTACTGGATGGCATATAGTAGTTGATTCTAAAGAAGCTATTGAAGCTATTCCTTTAAGCGAAATTGCTTATCACGCTGGAACTGCTGCTGGTAATACTACAAGTATTGGAATAGAGATATGTGATAGTGCTGGAATTGCTGGTGAGAAACAAGCTATCGAGCTAATTGCAAGCCTTTTAATTGAGAAAAATTGGGGTATAGAGAAAGTTAGAACTCATAAATCATGGAGTGGAAAAATCTGTCCACATTTGATACTCCCAAGATGGACGCAATTTTTAGCTGATATTGAAACTGAAATGAAATCTCAAAAAAAAAATGTAACTATTGAGAATAAAGATGTAAATAAAAACGACATTGAGCTTTTTGATAAAAATGGAAAATTATTAGGGAAAATTACTATATAGAAATCTGGAATTGGGTCAAATATTAATAGTATATTTGGCTCTCTCCTCTAACAAATATATAAAGGAGTGGATTTTGTGGATATATCAAAACTAGCAGATTTTGGAACTTTAGGAATTGTACTTGGATATTTTCTTTGGAAAGATATGAAGACCTTTAATACCTTTGAAGAATCTATGCGAGAAATAGTAAATGAACTAAAAGAACTAAATCTTAGAATAGAAAAATTAGAAAAGCAATCTTAAAATAAAAATGTACAACTAAGAAACTTCTATTTTTTCTTATGCTTACACTTGATTATAAATAAGCTTAGCTAAAATGTTAACTGATTGGTTGACTGTTTACTATATAGTGAGAGCATCGAAATTTGATTTTAAAACTACTCTCTTCTCTTTACATAAAGAGTGCTTATATTATTTTTATGTGTATATATCAAAATAAAAATGTACATTAAAAAAGATTAATTTTAAGGATTTGAAATTTAAATCTAAAAAATATATTTTTATTTTGATATGTACATCATGATTAAAGCACACTTGGTACAAAATGTTAACTATTTGGTTTACGATTTACTATATAGTGAGGGAGGTTAAAAATTATTCTCATTATGAAATTTTTTCTAATAATATAGTTTAAATTTTATACTTTGCATACTTTTTAACTCCGCTCTCAATTATATATATCACCTTAAATTATGACAGTTTTAAGAATTTAGAATGTTTATATAACAGACTATACTTGAAAATGTCCAAAATAAGAAAGAATGTCCCTAGAAGAAAAACAAGAAATTCCTTTCAAGAAAATATGTTAAAGTTCTTTTCTAACTACATATTATCTAAATGTTTTTCTTCTACTACAGTCTTAAATTCAGGAGGAATGTATGTCAAAAAGCGCTTTTTGCAAAGAAATAAAACATATCCCAGCAATGGATAAGAATGAAAAAATTAATTGTGAAAGTTTATTAAAAAAGATTGGTTTTCTAAAAAAAGAAAAACACTCTCTAAAGTCACAATTAGGTCATGCATTAAAAGAATTAAAAGATCAAAGATCAAAACTAAATGAAAAAAATGTTCTATTTGTAAAAAAAGAAAAAGAACTCCATCTGACAAATTTAGAGATCATAAAAAGAGATCTTATGGAGGAACACATGGTTAATATGTGTTTCAGAAAACATATTATAATTCATGGCGATATGGATAAAAAAGAGATTGAAAAAAATATCCTTACTTTTAAGTCTAGTTTAGAGATATTTAAAAATGAATTTTTAAACAAAGCTATAACTTAAGATTCCTGTACTACAGGTAAAAGCTACATTCTCTATTTTCTGAAAGGAGAAAAAGCATTGAATACATTTGAAATAACAAAGCTATTAAAAACTGAAGCAGAAAAACTAATATTGGAAAAAATAAATATCAATAATACCCACATTTATGATGAAGACTTTACTAATAAATTAGATATACCAAATAACGCCACTGTCATTTTGTATACCTTAAGACTTTCTAAACCATATGAAGGATTTATTAACTACACTCATAATGATAGTTCTATCTATAATTTAGTCTTTGAAGTTGCTGTAACTCTTCAAACTAGAGAAAAGGAAATGAACTTAGGTGACTTATTAATTTATCTTTCCAATGACAGATTAATAACCAAAAGATTCACAGATTCACAAAATAAATTAGAAAAAAATATAAAAAATGTAAGTTTATTACAGAACTCAAATTTCATTGAAAATGATGAAAGATGGTTCAAACAAATTCTAACATTTAATTTTATTTACGAGGGGGAATATTCTCATGGCAATATATAAGCCAACACTTAATTTTTTAAACACTGTTAAAGTAGAAACAAAATATTCTAAAAGCTATGTACAAGATCCTAGAGATGCATTGTTTTTATCAACTGTTAAGGATGTAGAACCAACTATAATCACAGAAGTTACTGATTTATTAGAATTAGGATTTACTACTTCTGATGTAATGTATAAAAAAGTTTCAGATGCTCTTACACAAGGTGGAATTGATACAATCATAATTTATGGTGTAGATGTATCTGCTGATGCTGTAAACTTAACACCTGAAAAAATCATGGAACAATATGAAGATGAACCAGCTGCTCTAAACTACTCTATTCTAATATTAGATGTAGTAAATTTAGAAAGTGCAAAAAAATGGGCTAAAGCTTTTAAACCATTAATTGATAAAAAACATTTATTTATTCAATTAGACAAGGTTAGCAATACTTTAGTTGAAATAAATGCTTTCAAATTAGAATATGCTGTTTCTAATATCACTACTTTTGTAGCTGATAATGATGAAAATTTAGATAACGTAGATGCTATAACATGGGCTAGAGCAAGAAATAGAGACTTAGGTTCGTACATAGTTCACTCTACTGAAGTAAGAGGCGTTAGACAGCCAGATTTTACTAAAACTGAACAAATGAATATGAAAGACTATGGTGTAAACTTTATATCTAATCCTATAAGAGGAAAATTCCATATTCAAAATGGTTTATCTAATAGTGGTGAACCTGTGGAATTACACTTATATAAATTATGGGAACTATGGACTTTAAAAGAAAGATTAACAAGATTACAAATAGAAATAGATAAGATACCTACAAATCAAAGTGGTTTTGAAATGCTTGAAGCTACTATAAAAGGTGTTATATTTACAGCAAAAGATATGGGTATA
Source organism: Sebaldella sp. (assembly GCA_018058425.1). Taxonomy (GTDB): domain Bacteria; phylum Fusobacteriota; class Fusobacteriia; order Fusobacteriales; family Leptotrichiaceae; genus Sebaldella. The sequence goes on along the minus strand of JAGOZX010000107.1, from coordinate 1,652 downwards.
GCAAAAGCAATATCTGGAGATCCATTTGCTGTGGAAGTAAGAACAGATGCAGATGGTAATAACTTTAACTATTTATTAGGAAAAGTAGAATTACAATTTCCATCTGAAGAAGATATAAGAAATTCTGATTTCAAATTTAGATATTTCCACACTCTTCTTGATGGAGTAAGATATGTAGATGTAGCAGGATATATAACACAAACAGGGGAACTTGTATTAGGAGGTAATAAATAATGATTAATTACAATTGGCAGAATGTCCACATAACTATGTTATCTAATGATTTACCTGGTGGGGTATTAAAATTTGAATGTTTTCATGAAGACGGATTCAAAGATGAGAAAAAAGAAGAAGCTATGCAGTCAGTAAGTTTGAGCTGCGGGCAAACTATAAATATTGCTAATACTAACAATGAGTATACTTTTACTTTAGCTTTAGGTTATGGAACTAGTGAAGAGAAGGCTATGACAATGTTTTATCAAGCAGCCTCTTCTCTTAAACCTAATTACAGCTTAACTGTAATAATAAAAGATGACAACACAGGTTCAGTAGTTACTTATCCTGGAGTAGTAATCACAAAACCATCTTCTGTTACTCATAAAAAAGATGGAGCTTTAGAAGCTAGAACTTGGGAATTTAAAGCTGATAGTAGAACTATCATATATTTCTAAAAAATTAAACTAAGATAATTGAGAGGGGAAAAAATGGAAAAAAAGAATTTAAAAGCAAACGATTTTAATATGGACAGTGAAATAAAAAAAGTACAAGAAGAATATATCAATGAAATGAAATCAGAAAATGGTATTGTGGATATTGATTATGTTGAAGAAGATAACGAGGAAAAAGATTTTGATTCTTTAGTAATTGAAAAAAATGAAAAAGAGTTAGAACGTCTAAAAAGTTTAAAAAAGATAAAAAAAGGGGATCGAATAAATTACTTTATGGTAGATAATGATAATAGACTAAGAGAAACATCTTTTAAATTTCCACCAACTAAAGTAATTATGGGTTTATCTGAATATGGGGTTTCAGGTGACGGTAGACTTTTCTTAGATCTTACTAAATCTATAGAAGTCTTAGAAAAAAACAAGCTTTTTATAACAAAATTTGATATAGATGACTTCTGTCAAGAGGAGTTAGAAGGGTTCGGTGGTTTCTTAATAAGTTTATTAAGAAATCCCAGAAAATTTATTCAAGACCTATTTAAATAAAAATTTTGACTTAGAAACTGAGTTAATAGTACAAGATATAGACTACATAGAATCTTTAGCTTTTGAATTGGAAATAGAGGGTTTTTTCCCCTCTTTCAATTCTTTAAAATTTATAAGTAAATATAAAAGAAATAAGATGACTGATGATGAATTTGATATTTTTTTAAAGCAAATTTCTTATTCAAGATATCTTAAAAATAAAAAAGTTGATAGTCAACTTATTACAAATCAATATATAACGAACCTTGTAAGAAGTTTTAAAAAGTAAGAAAGGGGGGTATATGAGTCAAACAAAAGGGATAAAAATTGAAGTTGATGTTGAGTTTAAGAATAAAAAGTTTCTAAAAGAATTAGAAAAAATCAAGAAAAATCTTGAAACAATTTCGAGAAAATTTGAAATTATGAAAAAAAATGGAATAAAGGCTTTTAACAGCATTGCAT
>JAGOZX010000163.1 GCA_018058425.1 Sebaldella sp. | reverse complement strand
CTTCTCCTTCTCCTGTATTTTGGATAAGAACATATAAGTCAAACTTTTCCCCTTGCTCAATTTGTCCGTTTTTATTGTCGTCATCTATTGCATAATCAATTATTTCAAGTTTTGGATTAAGTTTTGGTTCTGTGTTAAAGCTAAATTTTGCTGGGAAAGGATTAAATCCATTGGCTTCTTCAATAGCTAAATCAAAGTTTGATTTTGTTAAAGATATGTTATCGTCTTTTCCTTTTATCTCAATAACAGCTATTTTAGTTTCGTTAGGTTTAACAGTTCCTAGAGGATAAGTGTTATTATATAGTAAATTTGGATTTGTACCATTTACTTTTAAATTAACATTTTTTGCTTCTCCATCCCCTGTGTTTACTACTTTTACTATTAAATTTATTTTTTCTGTACCACTTAAAACTCCATCATTATTTTCATCCTTTAGCTCCATAGAGTATTCTAGCTTAGGTAGTTTAGTAACTATATTTTCTATTTGGAATTCATTAAGATTAACTGTTTTAAGTTCTGGTGTGTAGTGAAGAACTTTGCTATATGTTTTCTCATCTCTATCAGTTACCTTAATTTCTATATTGTTTTCCATTCCTTCTATAAGGAACCATTGGGAATTAAAAGAATATCCAACTTCTGGAATATAAGAAAGTTTATCAAAGGTATTTAATGGTTTTGTTGTCATCTTATTACCATTTAATAGGAATGAATTTATAGCTGTATCATCATAGATTTTACCACTTATGGTAAGCATATTATTTTCATCAACATTTGTACTTGTGATTAGTATAACAGGGTCATTAAGGTCTGGTTTAGTAAAACTCATATCTGATTTTAGTATCCATCCCTTTTCTCTGGTAGATTTACTTTCTACAAGATAATATTTATCTGTTGTTCCCAATAATTTATATTCAGTTCCTATGGCAACATTTTTATAATTATACCCAGTAAAATCAGAACTAAATTTAGTATCTTTATTATTAACAAAAAATCTATCTACTTTATTTGTTTCATCTATAAGCATAGTATCTTTTTTATTAAGCCAACCAATATTTTCAGTATAAAGGTATTCATTATTTGAATTAACATTATCAAACTCTAAAATATCTCCAGAATTATACTTAGAACTTATCATTCCATCAATAATTCTATAGCTATTTGTATTATTATTAATAACGGTAACTTTATTATACTGTTTCTTTAGAATATCTATATTTTTAGAAGAAATCCAACCTTTTATATTTCCCTTTTCTATATAATACATATCTAAATCAAAAGAATAATAGAATTTATCTATAATTTTACCTTTTTCTATATTTGTAAGAACTTTTGTCTTTTCCGTGTCTATATATACAGGAGTATTTGTTAAGGTATAAAATTTTACATTATGAGTATTGTTATATAAAAGTTCAAAATCGCTTGTATTAATAGAACCCTTTATAGGTTTATATATTTGACTATCTTCCAAGACTATATCGGAAACTATTCCTTGAGGCAAAGCTCCAATTATTTCGCCTGCCTCATTCAATATGTTGGTTTTTTTGTTGACTCTTGCCTTAATGGTTTTGTATGTTCCAATTATTTCCCATATTTTTATGGTACCATCATTACTTCCAATTGCTAGATATTTCCCATCGGGACTATAGCACACTGTTCTTACATAACTACTAGAAACTGTTAAACTTTTCATCTCTTTGCCTGTCAGCGCATCCCATATTTTTATTGTTTCATCATCACTACCACTTGCCAAGTATTTTCCATCGGGGCTATAACTTACTGAACGTACTCCGTAACGATGACCTGTTAAGCTTTTTATTTCCTTTCCTGTTAATACATCCCATATTTTTATTGTTTTATCTCCACTTCCACTTGCTAAATATTTCCCATCTGGACTATAGCTTACTGAGTATATATTATTACTATGACCACTTAGCGTTTTTACCTCTTTTCCTGTGGACACATCCCATATTTTTATTGTGTCATTAAGACTACTACTAGCTAGGTATTTTCCATCTGGACTATAACATAATGACCAAACAGTAGAGTTATGTCCTATAAGAGTTTTTACTTCTTTTCCTGATGACGTATCCCATATTTTTATTGTTTTATCTCCACTTCCACTTGCTAGGTATTTTCCATCGGGGCTATAACATACTGAAGTTACTAAGTCTCTATGACCTAAAAATCCTTCTAGCCCTTTACCATTATTTACATCCCACACCTTTACTCCACTGGCTAGATATTTCCCATTTGGACTATAAGACAATGAAAGTATAGGATAATTGTATTCAATAAAATTTTTAGTTTCTTTGCTCGTATTTACGTCCCATATTTTTATTGTATTATTACTTCCACTTGCTAAATATTTCCCATCTGGACTATAAGACAATGAATAAATAGCGTCAGTGTGCCCTGCTAGTATACTTGATATCCTTCCAGTAAATTGTATTTTCCCTCCCCACTCTGTATCTGATAATACAGAAAATATACTTTTTTTATCATCAGAACTTGATACTTTTTTAGTCTTAAATAATTCTTTGTCTAATTTGACAGAGAAGATATTATCTAACTGATCATAAAATAAATTTTCTTTACCATCGGCATTTAGTGTGGTTACTAGTATACATAGCATCAAAATTAATTTTTTCATTACATCCCCCTCAATACCTTATACACACTCGAATATTTTATAAGCTTCGATTTATCAATCCCTACCACTTGCACTATAAAGTCTCTATATTCCCCAATACTTAGCCCATATTCATCGCTATGTTTAAAACCTAAAAAATTTATAGGTTCTTTCCCTGCAAGAACAATTATATTAACTAGACTATCTTTCCCCTTTGGAGAATTAAGTATCATATCAAATATTCTTGCATCTGGAAACTTTAGAATCTCATTGGCTTTAACAAAATTTACTTTTTGATATTTATTTGGATAGTATTGATAAACTTTGTTATCTTCATCTTTTACAAAAATATATACATAGGAATCCTTAGTTACTTCTACATTAACATTAAGTTTATCGCCGTTGTAATATATTTCTCTAAGTCCTCCAACTTTCATTTT